>JBDGVS010000460.1:0-4442 GCA_039585535.1 Gemmatimonadota bacterium
CTTGAGCTTGTTGACCAGCCCGATCCCCCGCCCTTCCTGGCGCAGGTAGACGATAGCGCCGACGCCTTCCTGTTCGATCTTCTTCATCGCGGCTTCGAGCTGCTCGCCGCAATCGCAGCGCAGGGAGCCGAAGACGTCCCCGGTCAGGCATTCGGAGTGCATACGAACGAGCACATTCCCTTTGCCCCTCACATCGCCTTTCACGAGCGCTACATGCTCGCGGCCGTCCATGATGCTCCGGTACGCCACGACCTCGAAGTCGCCACTCGCCGTGGGCATGTGCGCATCCGTGACCCTCTCGACCAATCGGGTGCGACGTAGTCGATACGCCACCAACTGGGCTACGGTGATGAAGCGCAGATCGTGCTCTTTCGCGAAAGCCTCGAGCTGCGGACGGCGCGCCATCGTGCCGTCTTCATCGAGGATCTCGCAAATGACGCCCACCGGAGGTAGATCAGCCAGCCGAGCGAGGTCGACGGACGCTTCCGTCTGTCCGACGCGTCGCAGCACCCCTCCGGCCTTGGCCCGCAGCGGGAAGATGTGGCCCGGGCGACGCAGATCCGTGGGCTGCGTTGCCTCGTCCGTGAGGATCTGAATCGTCTTTGCGCGATCCTGAGCACTGATCCCCGTGGTCACACCGAACTTGGTATGCGCATCGATCGAAATCGTGAACGCAGTGCCCTGTGGGTCGGTGTTCCGATCCGTCATGAGCGGAAGGTCTAGCTCGTCCGCCCGCTCTGGGGTGAGCGTGACACAGATCAAGCCACGTCCGTGCTGCGCCATGAAGTTCACGTGGTCGGCCGTGATCTCCGATGCGGCCATCACCAGATCACCCTCGTTTTCCCGATCCTCATCGTCGGCGACGATGACCATCTCGCCGCGGCGGATCGCCTCGATGGCGTCTTCTACTTGATCGAATCTCGTCTCAGACATCTTGTGACCCACGTTGGGAAAGAATTCTCGCGACGTACTTCCCGATGAGGTCTCCCTCTACGTTCACCGGTGCGCCGGCTTCGAGCGAACCGAGGTTCGTGTGTTCGTGCGTGAACGGGATCACACCGATACGAACCCCCCTCGGGGACAGGAGTTCACTGAGCGTCAGACTCACTCCGTTGAGTGTCAGGGAGCCGTGCTCGATGGACTCGGCATACACCCCGCCGGGAATTTCAAAGTCCATGAGCCAATACTCACCATGCTTCACGCTCTGGATAAGATGACCGACCCCATCTACATGTCCTTGAACGATATGACCGTCCAGGCGGGCACCCAGGACCATCGCTCGCTCCAGATTTACACGACTCCCTTCCGCGTAGCTTCCGGCGACCGTGCGCTCAAGCGTCGTCCCGATCACATCGACGGCGAACGCGTCCGCATCGAGCTCTACGACCGTGAGGCACGCGCCATCCACAGCTACGGAATCCCCGAGCTTGAGCTCGCCCACCAGCGAGCCAGCCTCGACTCGAAAACGCCTCGTGGACGCCGCGTCGACGATGTCTCGGATCACTCCGGTGGTCTCGACGATTCCGCTGAACAAGGGGTCAGTCCTCCTGCCGGTCGAGAACGATCAGGGTGTCCTGCCCGAGCGCCTGGGGTACATGTGCGACCTGAAAGCTCGACCAGTCCAACGAATCCGACTCGTCGCTAAATGCGGGCATTCCTGCAGCACCAAACGTTTTCGGAGCCACCACCAGATAGAATCGGTGGACGCGACGCTCTCGAAGCAAGCTGTCGGCGAGCGTGCGACCGCCCTCGCAGAAGATCGAGCGAATCCCCACCTCTCGGCACGCACGCAGAACAGCGTCCAGATCGAGGACCTCCGCTTCGCCCGGGACCGGGTGTACATGAGCTCCGGCTGACTCGAGGTGCTCCATGGCCGCCTCGGAGGCATCGTCTCGGCAAAAAACGTGAAGCGGCGTATCGGCGATATCGGCGAACAGGGCAGATTCTGGCGCAAGCACGGCGTCGGGAACGAGCACGACCCGCCGCGTGGGCTCACGTCCTGGCGGCGCGAGCCGAACCGTGAGTCGAGGGTCGTCCGCGGCCACCGTTCCGGCTCCGACCATGACCGCGTCGAAACCGCTGCGCAGGCGATGGACCTCCTCCTCCGCTTCGGGCCCGGTCACGCGGCTCCGCTCACCTGGCGCCGCTGCGATCCGGCTGTCCATGGTCATGGCGAGCTTCAGCGCCACGAAGGGGGTGTCGTGGGAGGCGATGTGAAGGAACTCGGGGTTCTCCGCACGGGCCACGGCCGGGGACCACAGTGGACCATCCACCTGGACGCCCGCGGCTCGAAGGGTCTGCGCCCCGCCGCTCGACTGCCGACCGGGGTCCGTGGCACCGAAAACCACTCGCCGAACACCGGCGTCGATGAGCGCCTGCGCGCAGGGTGGCGTCTTGCCATGGTGATTGCACGGCTCAAGGGTTACGTACGCAGTCGCCCCATTCGCGCGGCTCAGGGCCCGTTCCAACGCGACGATCTCGGCGTGCGGAGCCCCGAAAACCTCGTGATAGCCCTCTCCGACGACCCGGCCTTCGTCCACCAGAACGCACCCGACCATCGGGTTCGGGTGAACCTGGCCCCATCCGCGCCGAGCCAGGAGCCGAGCACGCTCCAGGTAGATCTCATCTTCGGCGGAGGAAGCTTCCTTCCCCCGCCTCCACGGCGACGTTCAGCACGATGGAAAGCGTCATCGATGCGCTGGCAAAGTAGAGCTGGCGTGAGGACGACAGGTCGCCCGTCACGGAGACCGCCCCTCCAAGCCCATCGGCCGCACTCACCCGGACGTCACCACCGAAGTCGTCCCATCCGAAGCCAGCCAGCCACTCCACGGCGAACAGGTCCTTGCCCACCGTCGCTCGAAATGACGTAACCGTTGGATCGATCGACAGCGACGACGGATCAGCTGTGCCACCGAAGTCGACCCCACCAACGAAGCGGCGAGACACCGAAGCAGAGACGCCCGGAATCGTGAAGCCCTCGCGGAAGATCCCGACGCGGACGCCCGCCGTGTATGCGGTCGATCCGCCATCGAAGCCCTGGGAGGTCGGGAGGAAGAGAAACGACGCCCGACCGAACGCATCGACCGACAGAAACCCGCCGACGGTAGACATCAATCGGAATCCATCGAATAGCCCCAGTGCGATGTCGGCGTGAAGCGCGGTCGCGACGAATCCGGACTCCTCCAGCCCCGCTGGGTCTCGAAGATCCGGCACGCTCATGTCGACACCGCCGAACCGCGCGGTCAACGCGATGCGCGGCCCGCCCTGGACTCGAGTCGCGAGCGTGGTCGCGGTCCCGGAGACCTCGGAGCCGAAGCCTGCGAGCAGGGCCAGGTCACCCTGGAGCGCTTCTCCAGCAACGGCCGAGGCGAAGCACGGCGCGGCCTGACCACCGGCTGCGACACAGGCGTCCCCGAGCGCTTCGGGGTTCTGGGCCTCGAGCCCCTGTCCAGCGAAGAATGTGACCGCAATCACAGCGCTCAACTCGTACGCCCCGCACCCCCGTTGGCGCCTCGGTCGGCCCTGGCCACCATGCCCGGGTGAAGACCGGAAACGCCGGGGGTGATGGGTCACCGGTACGACACCCCCTCGCCTTCCTCGACCGTCCCGATCGTCCACGCGTCGATTCCACCGTCGCGTGCGGCTTCCGAAACTGTTTCCGCGTCGGACGGGTCGACGACGACGATCATGCCGATCCCCATGTTGAAGACGCGATCCATCTCCGACCGTGCGACGCCACCGGCTTCCTGCATCGTGCGAAATACCGGAGGGACTTCCCATGCATCGTACGAAACGACGGCGCCCAGCCCCTCGGGAAGGACCCGAGGCAAGTTGCCGGGGATGCCCCCGCCCGTCACGTGCGCCAGGCCATGCACCACGTCTCGTTCGAGCGGTGTCCGAAGGGCGCCCAAATAGCTCCGGTGCACCGTCAGCAGCTCTTCGCCGACTGTCCGCCCCGTCCCCGGGAGTTCGTCAGACACGTCGAGGCCCATGACCTCGAAGACGATCTTCCGCGCCAGCGTATACCCGTTGGTGTGGAGCCCTGAGGACGCCAGGCCAACCAGGGCATCTCCCTGACGGATGGCTGAGCCATCGATGATACGACTACGCGCGACCCCGCCCACGATGAAGCCGGCCAGATCGTACTCGTCTTTGGCGTAGAAGTCCGGCATCTGTGCCGTTTCGCCACCGAGAAGGGCGCAGCCGTTTTCTCGGCACGCGATGGCGACGCCACGGACTACTTCCTGGACTACGGCCTCGTCCATCTCGCCGGTTGCGAGGTAGTCGAGGAAGAAGAAGGGGCGGGCTCCCTGCACCAGGATGTCGTTGACGCAGTGGTTTACAAGGCACTGCCCCACGGTGTCGTGACGGCCCGTCGCGAAGGCGAGCTTGAGCTTCGTGCCCACCCCGTCCGCGCTGGATACCAGCACCGGGCTCTCGAC
>JBDGVS010000461.1:0-5049 GCA_039585535.1 Gemmatimonadota bacterium
CTATCTGCTGCTCATGGTCCCTCTGGTCGCCACGCTGACCCTGAAGCACGGCCTCGTCGGGGCGGCGTGGGGCTTTCTGGCTGCCGGGCTGATCATGCTCCCGATCAACTACGCCCTGCTATTCCGGGAGATCGGTCTCTCGGTTTCGCGGTACGTCTCGAGGGTTTGGCGTCCGCTGTCGGCGACGGCGGCGATGTACGCGACCGTGGCCGGTGGGATCACGATGATGGGTCCGGCTGAGCAGGTCCAAGGCTGGATGCTGCGCCTCGTCGGCGGGACCGTGGTCGGGGCTGCCGTTTACTTCGCCGTGCTGCTGGGAACCTGGAAGCTCGCGGGTTCCCCGTCGGGCGCCGAATCGACCCTGCTCGGTGCTATCCGGGAACGACTCCGTCGTCGTGGCCGCGCTCCCGCCGGCTCCTAGTCTCGATCTGACCGTAGTTCGCGCGCGAGAAACGTACGGCGGCTCGCTGTCCGTGGGCCGGGGTTTCTCGGGTGCTAACATAGCTTGTTTTCCGGCTCCCGCGAAGGAATGGTGGAGGAGAAACGCCCCATGGGTATGAGAGACGAGCGACGGGTTCTCGTGACCGGAGGTGCGGGCTTTCTGGGATCCCACCTCTGCGATCGCCTCATTGCCGAAGGTTCGGAAGTTCTTTGCGTGGATAATTTCTTCACCGGCTCGAAGTCGAACATCGCACACCTACTCGGCAACACCGACTTCGAGTTGCTGCGTCACGACGTGACCTTCCCGCTGTACGTGGAGATCGACGAGATCTACAACCTCGCTTGTCCGGCCTCACCGATTCACTACCAGCATGACCCGGTCCAGACGACCAAGACCAGCGTCCACGGCGCGATCAACATGCTGGGGCTCGCCAAGCGGTTGAACGCCAAGGTTTTCCAGGCCTCCACGAGCGAGGTATACGGCGACCCGACGGTCCATCCCCAGGTCGAGGACTACTGGGGCAACGTCAACCCGATCGGGCTCCGTGCCTGCTACGACGAGGGCAAGAGATGTGCCGAGGCGTTGTTCTTCGACTACCTCCGCCAGCACCGGCTGCGGATCAAGGTCGCGAGGATCTTCAATACCTACGGACCGAGAATGCGACCGGACGACGGCCGGGTCGTTTCAAACTTCATCATCCAGGCCCTGCAGAACGAGCCGGTCACCATCTTCGGGGATGGCAGTCAGACCCGGTCGTTCTGCTACGTCGATGATCTGATCGAGTGCGTGCTGCGCTTCATGGCGAGCCCGGATGATTTCACGGGCCCCGTCAACATCGGCAACGCCTCCGATTTCTCGATCCTCGAGCTGGCCGAGAAGGTCCTGGAGCTCACGGACTCCCGCTCGGAGATCGTCCGTCACCCTCTTCCGTCGGACGATCCGCAGCGCCGCAAGCCGGACGTCAGCCTCGCGAGAGAGAACCTGGACTGGCAACCGTCCACCCCGCTCGAGGCGGGCCTCCGTCCGACCATCGAGTACTTCGATCGACTGCTGAAAGAGAAGTCCCGTGGGTAAGCGGTCCACCGTTCTCGTCACCGGAGGTGCCGGGTACATCGGTTCGCATACATGCAAGGTCCTGTCGGACGCCGGCTATCGACCCGTGACGTTCGACAACCTCTCGCTGGGCCACGAACGGAGCGTACGTTGGGGCCCTCTGGAAGTCGGCGACCTCGGGGACCCGGATCGTGTCATGGGTGTCCTCGAGACGCATCGTCCGATTGCGGTCGTTCATTTTGCGGCGCTGGCATACGTCGGTGAGTCGGTCCAACATCCGGAAAAGTACTACCGCAACAACGTCTGCGGGAGCTTCAATCTCCTCGCGGCGATGGCTGCGACGGGGGTCGACAAGATCGTGTTCTCGAGTTCATGCGCCACTTACGGAGTTCCATCGCGCGTGCCGATCTCCGAGAGCCATCCCCAGGTGCCGGTGAATGCGTACGGGAGAACCAAGCTTGCCGTCGAATACATGATTCGGGACTTCACGCACGCCTATGGCCTCCGCGCTGTTTGTCTTCGCTACTTCAACGCCGCGGGAGCCGATCTCGACGGGGAGATCGGTGAGGATCACGATCCGGAGACTCACGCGATCCCGCGGGCCATTCTGACGGCTCTGGGCAAGAGTGCCCCGTTCGAGATCTACGGTTCGGACTACCCGACGCCGGACGGCACGGCGATCCGAGACTACATTCATGTCTGCGACCTCGCGGATGGGCATCTCCGAGCGCTGGCCCTTCTCGAGTCGGGAGAATCGTTCGCTGCCGTCAACCTCGGGACCGGTCGCGGCCACTCCGTTCAAGAAGTGGTTGCCGCCGTCGAGCGGGTCACGGGGCGGCCCGTCGCTCGGGTGGCCGCCTCCCGAAGAGAAGGCGACCCACCGGAGCTGGTCGCCGATCCATCCCTTGCCCGTCGTGTCCTCGGGTGGTCCCCTCGCGTCACCGATCTGGACGCGATGATCGCAACGGCCTATCGTTGGCTGAACCGCGAGACGACCGAGGACTGAACCGTTGCGAACCAAGGGCCGGGCGGCATGCTCTCACTCCCTGGAGACCATCGCTCCGAAGGATTGACGCTGCTACCCGCCCGTTGATGGAGTGCCCGATGCATACCCCTCGAAAAAGCCGACCGGTGGCGCTGCAGCGCTGCGACCACGGTGCCTCGCCACGAACCGGTCGTGTTGTGCGACACGCTGGCGAATCGCGAGGAGTTCCCGGAGCTGAGGGCCCGCGTCTGCGATCAGTGGTCGATCGGCCGCAGGATCTGGCGCCGTCTGGCCGGCGTGCGCCCGTTCCCGCCGGACGCGTCATGGCTCCGGAGCATCCGGCCGCAGGTGCTCCATTCCCACTTCGGTTACGTGGCCCACGGCGATCTATCGCTCCATGAGCACCTTGAGGTACCGTGGATTGTCGGCTTCTACGGTGCCGACGTCTACCAGCTGGGCCGCCTTCCCGAATGGCAGGCCCGCTACGCACGGTTGTTCGAAAGGGTTTCCACGGTCCTGGCACTGGGACCCGCAATGGCACGCCAACTGGAGATCATCGGTTGTCCGAAAGAGAAAATCGCCATTCATCCGCTGGGAGTGGATGTCGGAGTAATCCCGTACCGACCCAGGAACTACGGTGCCGGGGAGACCCTGAAGCTCCTGTTCGCAGGAACATTCCGGGAGAAGAAAGGGATCCTCTACGCCATCGAGGGCATCGCGAAGGCCCTGCGATCGGGCGTCGAGCTGGAGCTGCACCTCGTCGGAGGGGCGATGAACAAGCCGGGAGACCAGGAGCAAGAACAGGCGATCTTCGCGCGGATTCGCGAGCTCGACTTGGAGCGGGTCATCCATCTCAAGCCGTTCCTGTCGTTCCGCGAGCTCCTGGAACTGGCGTTCGACTCCCACGTATTCGTGGCCCCGAGCGTCGTGGCTGAAGACGGCGACTCGGAAGGGACCCCATTCGTGCTTCAGCAGATGATGGCCTCCGGCATGACGGCCATCGCGACGAGTCATTCGGATATCCCGTTCCTGTTTGGTGAGCATGAGGGCCTTCTCGTGCCGGAGCGAGACGCGGACTCCATTGCCGAGCGGCTGGTTCGTTACTCGCGGGAGCCTGAGACGGTGGCGGAGGACGGCGCGCGGCTGGGTCAAAGGATTCGAAACGCGCTCGACGTCCGCGATTGCTCCGCACGATTGAGCGACCTCTACGATCGCCTGGCGTAGATGTTCACTACGTCCTTTTCATAGAGCGGAAGAATGCACCATCGACAACGACCAACGGTCAGTATCGGCTTGCCGGTGTACAACGGTGCGGACTATCTCCGCCAGGCGGTGGACTCCATACTGTCGCAGAGCCACGAAGATTTCGAGCTGATCATCTCGGACAATGCATCCACCGACGACACGCCGTCCCTGTGCGAGGAGTATGCGTCGAGAGACTCCCGGGTGACCTTCGTTCGAAACGAATCGAATCTGGGCGCCGCCCCAAACTTCAACCGTGCATTCGAGCTCGCAAGTGGTCCTTACTTCATGTGGGCCGCGCACGACGACGTGTACCGGCCGGAGTTTCTCGAGCGATGTCTCGCCGTCCTGGAGGGTGATCCTTCCTCGGTCCTTTGCTTCTCGATGACTCGATTCATCGATGATGCCGGGCGGCATCTGAAGGACTATCCTTATCCTCTCCCCACCGATTCGACGGACATCGCGCAGCGCTTCAGCGCCCTGATCGCGGCCGAGCACATCGTGGTGGAGATCTTCGGTCTGATCCGCCGCGAGATCCTGGCGACCACTCCGCTGATCGGCTCGTACGTGTACTCGGACATCGTGCTCCTGGCAGAACTGGCTCTTCACGGCCGATTCGTGCAGGTGCCTGAGCCGCTGTTTCTCCATCGCGAGCATCAACGGCGATCGGCACGGGTCCATCGCGACCATGGCGACTACACCGTGTGGTACGACACATCCAAGTCGGGACGGTTCGCCGCACGGAACACACGCCGGCTGTTCGAGCACGGCCGGTCGCTATTCCGCGTATCCCTGCCCGTGGGTCTGCGGGCACGATTGCTGCGAGAGATCCTCAGGGTGGCAAACTGGAGACGGCGCGGTCTGCTGCGAGAGCTGGTGTCCGTCCTGCGGGTGCGGTGATGAACGCGAGCCGAAGCTCGACCGTTTGGAGATCATCGGCCATGTTACCGAGCGTCGTCTGACACAGCGCCGCACCTCGACGACGCCACGAAATCGTACTCGTGCGAGACCTGTTGGCAGTTGCTCCGAGCCGGACGGACCTATATATTCAGCGCCATGTGAAGCATTACCGGGCGACATACTCGAGGACCGGAGAGAACCGATGAGACTGAGACTCCTGCTCGCCTTCCTGATCGCTCTGGCTGCCCAGGATAGCTGGGGCGCGGTGACGGAGATCTACCCGGGAGAGAGCTTCAAGGCCGCAGTCGAGTCGCTCGGACCTGGCGACACCCTGATCGTCCACGAAGGGACCTACTCGGAAAGCGGATCCCGGATTCGGATCAACGCCGGCGGCACCGAATCGCAACCGATCGTGGTCAAGGGAGCC
>JBDGVS010000462.1:0-2639 GCA_039585535.1 Gemmatimonadota bacterium
GGAGAAGACCGATGCGTGACGCATATGACGTGATCGTCTCGCCGGTGGTCACCGAGAAGTCGGCGGGCCAGATGGAGTCGAACATCTACACGTTCATCGTCTCCATGGACGCGAATAAGATCGAAATCGGGAAGGCGGTCGAGAAGATCTGGGACGTGACAGTTAAGGACGTCCGGACCATGCGTTACGCCGGTAAGGCAAAGCGCGCGATGCTCGGTCGCATGGCCCGCAACAACGCGATCGGGCGACGCCCGTCGTACAAGAAAGCCGTAGTCCAGCTCGCCGAGGGCGACTACATCGAGCTCTACGAGGCCGGCTGATGGGTATCAAGAAATTCAGACCGATGACCCCGGGGACCCGGACGCGATCGATTCTCGACAACGAGATTCTTACGCGGAAGGGCCCGGAAAAGTCGCTGACCGAGTCATTGAAGAGTTCCGGTGGCCGTAACCACCACGGACGCATCACGGTGCGCCGTCGTGGTGGTGGTCACAAACGCCGCTACCGGATCATCGACTTCAAGCGGAACAAGCACGACGTGCCCGGTACGGTGGCGCACATCGAGTACGATCCGAATCGCTCGGCGAACATCGCGCTCATCCACTATGCGGATGGCGAGAAGCGCTACATCATCCACCCGAAGGGTCTCAACGTAGGTGACTCGGTTTCGTCCGGTCCTGCGGCTGACGTCCGGACCGGTAGCTCGCTTCCGCTGCAGTTGATTCCGCTCGGTACGACGGTGCATTGCGTGGAGCTGAAGCCGAAGAAGGGTGCGCAAATGGCGCGTTCGGCGGGCGCAAGCGTGCAGGTGATGGCGAAGGAGGGCGATTACGTCACCCTCCGCCTCCCTTCCACGGAGATGCGTCGGGTACACAAGGAGTGCATGGCGACGATCGGTGAGGTCGGAAACTCGGATCACGAGTTGACGGTCATCGGGAAGGCCGGTGCGAATCGGTGGCGCGGGAAGCGTCCGAAGGTCCGCGGTGTCGCGATGAATCCGGTCGATCACCCTCTCGGGGGTGGAGAAGGACGTGCCTCCGGTGGTCGCCCACCGGTTTCACCCTGGGGTAAGCCCGAGGGCAAGAAGACACGCAGGAAAAAGAAAGCCTCGAACAAGTTCATCGTGCGCGGCCGCAAGCGCGGCAAAGCCACGCAGTCGTAGGCCGGAGAACCATATATGCCGCGTAGCGTAAAGAAGGGCCCGTTCATTGACGAGAAGCTTCTCGTGAAGATCGATGGGATGAATGCCCGGAATGAGAGAAAGGTCATCAAGACCTGGTCCCGGGCCTCCACGATTTCACCTGACTTCGTCGGCCACACGGTCGCCGTGCACAACGGGAACAAGTTCATTCCCGTCTACATCACGGAGAACATGGTCGGTCACAAGCTCGGTGAGTTCTCGCCCACGCGCCTCTTCCGAGGCCACGGTGGCAAGCTCGCCGACAAGCGATCCCGTTGATTATGGAAGCCAGAGCAAAAGCCCGACACGTCCGCATCAGCGCCCGCAAGGCGCGCCTGGTGGTGGACCAGATTCGGGGCAAGTCAGTGAATGAGGCGTACGCCTTGCTGCAGTTCTCCAAGAAGAACGCATCGGAGCCGGTCGGTAAGACGCTCCGCTCGGCAGTGGCGAACGCGCAGGTGAAGTCACAGGACGAAGGATCGATGGTCGACGTCGACGATTTGTTCGTGCGCGAAGCGTACGTCGATGAAGGCCCGACGCTCCGTCGGTGGAGGGCGCGGGCTCAAGGCCGTGCCTCTCCGATCCGCAAGCGGACGAGCCACATCACCGTGGTCGTCGACACCAAGGACGCCTGAGGATATGGGACAGAAGACACACCCGATCGGGTTCAGACTCGGAATCGTACGAGACTGGAAGTCGCGTTGGTACGCTGAAGGCCGCGACTTCCCTCGCCTCCTTCAAGAGGACGAGACGATCCGCAAGTATCTGCGCCGTCGACTCTCGCATGCCGCACTCGCCATGGTCGAGATCGAGCGCAAGCCGAGCAAGATCGTCGTGACGCTCCACACTGCACGGCCCGGAGTCGTGATCGGCAAGCGTGGTGCTGAGGTGGACAAGCTCCGTGACGAGCTGGCCATGCTCACCAACGCCGAGATCTCGGTGAACGTCGAAGAGATCAAGCGGCCGGAGTTGAGTGCATACCTGGTCGCCGAGAATGTGGCGCACCAGCTACGCCAGAGGATCTCGTTCCGGCGCGCCATGAAGCGTGCGCTACAGTCTTCCCGCCGTGCCGGTGCGGAAGGCATCAAGATTCAGTGCGCAGGCCGTCTCGGCGGTGCCGAGATCGCGCGCACAGAAAGCTATCATGAAGGTCGGGTGCCGCTGCACACGCTGCGCGCCGACATCGACTACGCTGAGGTTCCGGCCTTCACCACCTACGGAGTCGTGGGCGTGAAATGCTGGATCTTCAAGGGCGAAGTGGTCGAGGAGCGGCGTGGCCGCACCTACTCGACTGGCTCCTGAACAGAATTCCGAGGAACTGAACGATGCTAGCGCCTAAGCGAGTAAAGCGCCGCAAGACCCATAAGGGGCGGATGCGTGGACAGGCCCACCGGGGGAGTAAGGTTTCCTTCGGCGAGTACGGTCTCCAGGCACTCGAGCCTACATGGATTACGAACCG
>JBDGVS010000463.1:0-2637 GCA_039585535.1 Gemmatimonadota bacterium
CGTCTCGCGACCACTCGCCGACTACATCGACGTGATCAACAAGGAGAGCCACAACCTCTTCGCCGAGTTGGTCTTCCGGTCCGTTGGTCGAGCTGCAGAGGGGGTGGGGACCCCCGAGGCCAGCGCCCTCGGAGTGCGCCGGGCGATGGTCGCGATCGGTGTCGATACCGTGGCCCTGGTCCAACTCGACGGGTCGGGCCTCGCACCGGGGAATCGTGTGAGTGCGAGCTCCTTTGTCGACGTGATCGCCCGGATGAGTGAGGGCCCGCTCTGGCCCGAGTACTGGGCCACCCTCCCGCGGGCCGGAACGCGTCGGGAGCTCGGACGCATGTACCGAACGGCGGCGGCCGACAATTTGCGCGCCAAAACAGGAACCATCGAGGGCGTTTCCGCCCTCAGCGGAATGGTCCGGTCGCAGGACGGCGAGCGCCTCGCCTTCTCGATCATCGTCAACGACTCGCCTTCACAGACACGGGCGAAGCGTGTCGAGAATCAGATAGGCGCCCGGCTTGCCGAATTTCGGCGCGCGCCCGACCAGGTGCCCGATATCGTCGCCGAAACTCCGCCGCCCGATCGCGGACTCACGGCATTCACGGCTCGCCATCAGGTGGCCCGGGGCGAGAACCTTACGGCGATCGCCTATCGCTACGGCGTTACTGTGCCGGAGATCCTCCGGGTGAACCCAAGGGTGTCAGCGAACCGGATCGTCGCCGGGCAGTGGCTGGAGATCCCTCAGCGCGGCGGCGGGAACTGACCCTCTCGGGATCTCAGTCCGCCGGTTGAGCCACGCCGCGTCCTGCTGCCGAGCGGAGTCGACGACGCAGTTCGACCACCGACATCGAATCGATCGTCCGGCGGGCCGACCGTTCACTGTTCCAACGGACATCTCTCAGCGCGACCACGTCGGCGCTGTCAGATGGGCTCATGACGAGATGGAAACGACCCTTGTAGTCGGTTCCCTCCTCTTCCACGGCGGAAGCGATCCAAGCACGTCCGTCCGCGTCCGTGAACTCTCTCATGCTCGCGAATCCAGGCTCTAGCGTGTCCCCCCGTCAAGCGACGGAGCGGTTACCCACTAGGCTATCACCGAGTCCGCAAACGTCAAGGAAGCGTCGTGACGCCAGCCTGTATCCACCGCCCTCCACCAGCTGTGTCGGAGTGCAACCGAGCAGGCCTCTTAGTGCACGACGAAAGGTCGCCCCGTTGGCGTAGTCCAACTGTCTTGAAACGCTTTCGGCGGTCCTCCCGGGCTCGGGAAGCCACCGCGCTGCATGGAGCATCGTAGCCCAGAGAAGAAGCCGCCCTGGTGACGGCAGAGAAGCGCGGCAGAGACGAGAACCAAGGTGCGCGCGCGTCCACCCCAGCTTGTGCGCGAAGTCCTCGGCACTCCAGCCGAGTACGGCGGCATCGAGCGCTTCTCCCACAACGTGACGCTCCCATGACGCCAATCTCTGCCCGATGAGACGAAGGGTTCGTGCCCTCGTACCCCCTTCTGTCGCGTGAGCGAGGCTCCGCGCAAGACCACGACCCAGCTCTTCGTATCGCAAGACACGGAGACTCGGAAGGTCGGCGCGACCAAGCTGCAATAGCGTCAGTGGAGAGACGTTCCGGCGCGCCACCAGGACAACCCCCACGCTGGGGAAGCGGCGGCCGAGTTCTCGCAGGGTGGCCTCCGGCTCCCCGGAGTCCGCGAAGCCCGCGCTATCCACCACCACGGTCGTGACCGGACGTTCCTTCACCAACCAGAGGAGCCGTCCCGGGGATCGCACGGTGGCGCCGGCTGACACTCCGCGGGCGCCGGATACGGCGCCCGCCAGCAGTGAATCACGGCTCAGGACGGTAACAAATCCCATGGATCTTCGAAAAAGACATACCCTGACGACAAAAGGATACTACGTCCACATCGGTACGTCGGGAAGTTCAAGCCCTGACGACACTGCCCGCTCGATGCATGAGCCCGTCTGAAGTAGACAATCCAACAGAGGATCGCTCGATGAAGATTCTGCGCCGCTCTCTCATGGCCATGCTGCTCACCATCGGCACCGCAGCGTGCGGTACGTCGCTGACCGAGCCGTACACGCCGGATTCCGGCAACTACACGCCGGACTCGGGCAACTACACGCCGGATTCCGGTAACTACACGCCCGACTCGGGCAACTACACGCCGGATTCCGGTAACTACACGCCCGACTCCGGCAACTAGCAGCACCGGCTCGCGGCCGGTGGAGGGGTCAGCCCCCGACGCCGGCCGCAGCGTCGCGCATCGCGCGGAGGCCATGACTGACCTCCGTCGGCGCTGGGTTATAGACGTCCGCCGGGACGGGGTCCGGCCCGGTCAACTCACCGAGGGCTGACTCGGCTCGGAAAAGGACGCGACTGAACCCGTGGGCGTCAGCGAAGGCGACGGCCCGTTCGAGCCACGCTATGGCGTCATCAGTCCGTCCGAGTGACCGACAACCTATCCCTCTGAAACACAGAATCTCGGCCTTCGCGGCTCGAGGCCCACTCTCCCATCCGGCCTCGTCGCTCTGCCCTGTCCAGTGGTCAAACGCACTCGCGTCACCGCGGAGTGCCCCGACGTATGCGAGGCCGTCATACGCGTAGACTCTGTAGTAGAGCTCATCGGACGAAGCGATC
>JBDGVS010000464.1:0-2613 GCA_039585535.1 Gemmatimonadota bacterium
TCACCTCGGCTTCCTTCTGTTTCAGCATGGCCTCGACCTTGTCCGCATACTCATGCGTGAGCTTCTCGAGCGCATCTTCCCTGCGGCGCCCTTCGTCCTCACCGATCTCGTGCTCCTTCACCAGCCCCTGGATCTCATCGCGCACGATGCGGCGGGCGTGTCGAATCGAGATCTTCCCCTCTTCGGCCATCTTGTGGAGAACCTTCACAAACTCCCGCCGGCGCTCCTCGTTGAGGGGAGGAATCGGCACGCGAATCAGGTTCCCGTCATTCGCCGGATTCAAGCCCAGGTCGGCACCGAGAATACCCCGTTCGATTTCCCCGATGAGCGTCTTGTCGAAGGGCTGGACCACGATCATGCTCGGCTCCGGCGTACTCACCGTCGCAACCTGATTGAGCGGCATCTTCCCACCATACGCGTCCACCCGAACCGAGTCGAGCAGTGCCGGCGTCGCCTTTCCAGTTCGGACGGTCCCGAACTCTCGCCGGACCGCCTCCAGCGCTGCGTCCATCCGTTCCTTCGCGTCTTCAACCGTGGGCATCCCGCTCTCCGCGTACGTGGTTGGTTACGATACTAGTGTTCCGACGCGCTCTCCACGAATCGCGTTCGCCACAGCGCCGCGGTCACTCAGGTTGAGCACGATGATCGGCAGTCGGTTCTCTTTGCAGAGGGCCACCGCCGCTGTGTCCATGACGCCGAGTTCTCGTTGGACAACCTCCTGAAAAGAGATCGTCGGAATGAACTCGGCATCCGGATTGGTCTCCGGATCGGCGGTGAACACGCCGCGGACTTTTGTCGCCTTGATCACGACGTCCGACTCCATCTCGATCGCCCTGAGGACAGCGGCCGTGTCCGTCGAAAAGTACGGATTGCCCGTCCCGGCAGCGAAGAGCACGACGCGACCCTTGTCCATATGCCGCATGGCACGCCGCCGAATGTAGGGCTCGGCGATCTCTTCCATGCGAATCGCAGTCATGACTCGCGTCTCGACCCCCTTTGTCTCCAGGAGGTCCTGCACCGCCAGGGCATTGATGATGGTACTCAGCATGCCCATGTAGTCGGCCTGCACGCGATCCATGCCCTTCTTGGACGCCATGGCGCCACGGACGATGTTGCCGCCGCCGATAACAATGCCGAGCGAGACACCCATCTCGACGAGGGACCGAATCTCATCGGTGAGTTGGTCCACGACGGCAGGCGCGATACCGAAACCTCGATCTCCGGCCAACGCTTCGCCGGAGAGCTTGAGCAGTACGCGTTTGTAACGCAGTTCCGTGCCGTCGCTCATCACCATCCCCCCTGTCAGATGTTCGTCGCCCCTCCGCTCGAATCGTCCTCGCGCCGGCTCAGCGCTCGCCGATCTTCATGCGGGCAAAGCGAGCTACCTCGATCTTCTCACCGACCTGCAACGAGACGTCGGTGATGAGCTGCTCGATGGTCTTGTCCGGATTCTTCACGAAGGACTGCGCCAGGAGCGTGCTCTCCTTGAAGAATTTCTGCAAACGACCCTCGACGATCTTCACGGCGATGTTCTCGGGCTTGCCCTCTTCCTTGGCCTGCTCGAGGTAGACTGCACGCTCGCGCGCGATCACATCGGCGTCGATCTCGTCAGAAGAAATGGCCAGAGGCGCCGTCGAGGCGATGTGAATCGCCAGATCGCGGGCCAACCCCTTGAAGTCGTCGGTATTCGCCACGAAGTCCGTCTCGCAGTTCACCTCGACGATGACCGCAGTCTTGTTGTCGAAGTGGACGTAGTGGCCGATTACGCCTTCGTTTGCAGACTTCTCGGCACGCTTGGCAGCCTTCGCCGCGCCCTTGGCACGAAGCAGATCGACAGCCTTCTCAATGTCGCCTTCCGTCTCGGTCAGGGCCCGCTTGCAATCCATCATCCCCGCGCCCGTCATGTCACGGAGCGTCTTTACGTCCTTCGCGCTGATCATCGTCGCGTCACTCATCGTCATGTCTCATCGTCGTCGCCCGGCTCACGCCGGGTCGTGAAAAGAGGCGGCCGGGTCGTCGGACCGAGCCGCCTCTGGCGACCCGGGAGCGAACCGCCGGGCGCGCGCACCCATCCGCGTCAGGCGGACGGAGCAAGCCAACTTCTACTCCTTCGTTTCTTCCTTCGCATCAGCCGTGTCGGCCTCTGCGGCAGGCGCTTCAACCGCTTCAGCGACGGCCTCGACGGCCTCCGCTGGGGCGTCGTCGGCAGCTGCCTCCGCACCCTCTTCACCACCCTCGCCATCCTTACGATGCGCGGCAATGACCTCCGGGCGCGGACGACGCTTACGGCGTGGCCGACGGCGCTTCGGAGCCTCTTTCTCTGTGGTCTCACCCGTCTCGGTCGAGTACGTCGTCGCCTCGAGCTCCTCGACACGGCGGCGCTCTTCGTCCGGAACCTCTTTCCGTGCGCCGGAGATCGTATCGGCGATCGCCTTGGCGATCAGCGTCACAGAACGGATCGCATCGTCGTTCGCCGGGATCGGGAAGTCGATGGTCTCGGGGTCAGCATTCGTGTCGGTGATCGCGATCACCGGGATGCCGAGCTTACGTGCTTCCTTGACCGCGATCCCCTCGCGGCGGGCATCGACCACGAACATGGCACCGGGGAGGCGT
>JBDGVS010000465.1:0-2611 GCA_039585535.1 Gemmatimonadota bacterium
CTCTTCCGCCCGGCTACCAGGAAGGGACTCGCCTGCCGGCGATGTTCTGGTTCTATCCGCGAGAGTACACCGACCAGGAGAGCTACGACGAACGGGGACGGACGTACGACAAGAACGCCTTCCCGAACTTCGGGACCCGTTCCATGCAGTACCTCGTCCAACTCGGCTACGCCGTGATCGAGCCGGATGCGCCGATCGTCGGTAAGGCGGGTCAGATGAACAACAACTACGAACACGACCTCCGAAACAACCTGGCTGCGGTAATCGACGAACTCGACGAGCGCGAGCTGATCGACCGCGCGCGGCTGGGCATCGGCGGCCACTCGTACGGGGCGTTCTCCACCGCCAACGCGATGGTACACACCCCCTTCTTCAAGGCAGGGATCGCCGGCGACGGCAACTTCAACCGCACGCTGACCCCTCTGATGTTCCAGAGCGAGCGGCGCGTGTTCTGGGACGCTAAAGACGTCTACACGTCCATGTCGCCGTTCTTCCACGCGAACGATCTGACCGGCGCCCTGCTGATGTACCACGGGCTTCAGGACCAGAACGTCGGGACCGCGCCAGACCACGCACCGCGCATGTTTCACGCGCTGAATGGACTCGGGAAAGAGGCGTCGATGTACCTCTATCCGTACGAGGATCATGGTCCAGCGAGTCGCTCCACGCTCCTCGATCTGTGGGGACGCTGGGCGGCGTGGCTCGACATCCATCTTCGTGACGGGGAGACCCGCCCGGTGACCCGCCCGTAGCCCTGAGGTGGGGCGCTTCGAATCCATTTCAGGGGGTGACGCAACGATTTGAGGGTTGATCGCGTCAAAGTTTATGAAGCGCGAAATCGCCGGCTGGAACCGGCGGAATACCGTGCTCGTAGGTGCATGTGTGGCCGATGATGATCACCGAACTGGGAGGTTGGGGATGAGGGAGCACGAGCCGGAGCTGCAAGAGGACGCCAAGAACCTGTCGGTGGTTACCGGATCGGCGCTCTTGGCGGCGCTGATCACCATGGGGCTGTTCGTGAACCAGGTGACGGCCGCGCCGGAAGCGACCGTCGTCCGCGAGATCCAGCCGGTCGTGATCGAAGTCGTCGAGGTCGCCGTTCCGGAAGCTGCTCCGGTCGTCGAGGTGGAGCGGGTCAGGGTTCCGCTCACCGGGATCAACCGGATCTACGGAACGATCACCACGGTCTACGGCTCGGACTTCACCGGGTACATCCGCTGGGATCGAAACGAGGGCAGCTGGACGGACCTCCTCGATGCCACGAAGCCGCGGCAGCGCGGCGGATCGAGTGTGTCGGGAATCCGTTTCGGGCATGTGGATCGCATCGACGTGACCGGGCGCAGTTCAGCCATGTTCACGCTACGCAACGGCGAACAGATGGAGTTGCGTGCGAACGCCAGCGACCTGGGCTCAGGCCTGCGGTCCCTGGTCGTCGAGGAGGCGGACGGCAGTGTCGCCGAGTTCGAGTGGGGCGATCTGGAGTCCGTCGACTTCGAAGCTCCCGGTTCCACCCCGCCGACACAGAGTCGAATGCACGGGACGCTTCGGACACGCTCCGGCATGGAGTTCACCGGGTACGTAACGTGGGACGTGGATGAGATCTACTCGGGGGACATCCTCGACGGAGACGCAAACGGTCGCCGGATGCGTATCCCCTTCGGAGAGATTGCGTCGATCGAGCGCAACAGCTCCTGGGCTTCCCGCGTGACGCTGCTCAATGGGGAGCAATTCGTGCTCGAGGGCACGAACGATGTCGACGGATCGATCAGCGGGATCGAGATCTCCGACGCGACGCTCGGTGCGGTGAAGCTGGACTGGGACGACTTCGACAGGGTCGAATTCCACGGGACCGAAGACGAGGTAGCCGCTGCGAACTTCGATGGCGGACGCCGAATCGAAGGCACCGTGGTGGACCGCTTCGGAGACAGCTACACGGGCGAGATCGTCTGGGACGCCGACGAGACCTACACATGGGAGATGCTCAACGGCGAGATCCGCGGAGTGTCGTTCCATATGGAGTTCGGGCAAATCGACCGCATCGAGAAGTCCAGAAACGGTGCCACCGTCACCCTCAAGGACGGCAGGACATTCGACCTGACCGGCTCCAATGACGTCGATCGCGGCAACCGCGGCCTCACCATCCGAACGGATGGACGGGATTACGACGTGGACTGGCGTGACTTCGCAGAGGTCTCCTTCACCCACTAGGCGGACTCCCGCTGCGACACGCAGCGGACGGTTCGGGGCAGACATCGCCCCCGGGGTCGCGTGACCTCGGGGGCGATGTTACGCTCCGCCAACGCGGCCTCGGTGAGGCCGGAGACCCTGTGCAGGTCGGTGAATCGTGGCATCCTCGAGTCGGCCCAGAGACAACCGAGCGCTGCGGTTCTACAGCGAAGTGCTTGGGCTGGAACGTTTGAACTACGGTATGTGGGCTCCAGAAGACGAGCTGACGTTCGACAACCTCAAGAAGGCCCAGAAGCGCTACGAGGATCACATCGTCGAGATGATCCCGGACGGAGCTCGGCGCGTGCTTGATGTCGGCTGCGGCACAGGCGTGCTCTCCGCACGCCTTCATCACGACGGCTACGCGGTGGAGGGCCTCTCTCCC
>JBDGVS010000466.1:0-2601 GCA_039585535.1 Gemmatimonadota bacterium
GCGGCCGAGATCTCACGGATTCGGTTCAGGGGCGGGTACATGCGGCCCATGCGCAGGTCGTCGTCCTGCACCATGCCGGCCAGCGTGCGCGCCGCGACGAAGAACATCTCGTCGGTGCACTCCGTGGCCTCGGAGACGATGAGGCCCAACCCGACCCCCGGGAACACGTACGCGTTGTTTCCCTGACCAGGCACGAAGCGCTTGCCGTCGTATTCCACCGGATCGAAGGGGCTGCCGCTGGCGAAGATCGCCCGACCTTCCGACCACTGGTACGCCTGCTCCGCCGTGCACTCCGACATGGAGGTCGGGTTGGAGAGCGCGAAGATGACGGGTCGATCGTTGTGCCTCGACATCGCCTCGATGACCGGCTGCGTGAACGTCTGCGGCTGACCCGATACCCCGATGATCGCCCCGGGCTGGAGCCGTTCGATGGCCTCCAGGAAATCCGTGGTACCTTCGGCATCGTGGGCGAACGGCTTCTTGTGGGCCGCGAGCTGCCGCTTCCGGCTCTGCACCACGAGCCCCTTCGAGTCGAAGAACCAACACCGCTTCCGCGCCTCCTTCTCGTCCCACCCTTCATGGACGAGGGCCGCAGTGATGAGGTCTCCGATGCCGATACCGGCCTCCCCTGCGCCGAGGAAGAGGAACGGCTTGGCTCCGAGCTCTTCCCCGGTCACGCGGATCGCCGAATAGAGGCCTGCCAACGTCACGCCGGCGGTACCCTGGATGTCGTCGTCGAACGAGCAGAAGCCCTTCCGGTATTTCTCCAGCAGGCGGAACGCGTTCCGCGTCGCGAAGTCCTCGAGCTGCACGACAGCCTTGGGGAAGACCTCGGCCACGGCCTCGTAGAACTCGTCCACGAGCTCGTCGTAGGGCTCGCCCCGCAGCCGGTTGCGCGGAAGCCCGATGTAGAAGGGATCGTTGAGGAGTTCCTCGTTGTCTGTTCCGACGTCCAGGGTCACCGGCAACGTCTTGGCGGGGTGGATCCCGGCGCAGGCGCTGTACAGGGAGAGCTTCCCGACGGGAATGCCCATACCGTCCGCACCTAAGTCGCCAAGACCCAAGATCCGCTCACCGTCCGTGACGACGATGATACGCACGTCGTCATGCGGCCAGTTCTTCAGGACGGACTTGATGTGGCCGCGATCATGGGCCGAGATGTACAGCCCCCGTGGCCGACGGAAGATGTGTCCGTACATCTGACAGGCCAGCCCAACCGTAGGCGTGTAGATGACGGGCATGAGCTCCTCGAGGTGCTCCCTGAGCACCGCGTAGAAGAGCATCTCGTTTCGGTCCTGAAGGGCACACAGGGCCACGTACCGTTCGAGGTCCGTGGGCTTGCCGCGCAGGTTCTTGATCACTCGCTGAACCTGTAGTTCCTGCGGGATGACACGAGGAGGGAGGAGTCCACGAAGCCCCAGCATCTCGCGCTCGGCTTCGCTGAATGCGATGCCTTTGTTGCGCTGGGGATCGTGCAGAAGCTTCACACCACGGGGGAAACCGGGAGGGATGGGAAGCGGGCCAACCGCTTCCTCTTCTATGGTGCTCATGGGGAGCCTGATCTCTTCTTTGAGACCGATCGGGTGCGACGTCGAAGACTGGGTTTGGCCACGCCCGACAGGTCGGGTCAAGGGAGGGTCTTCTACCTTGAAGGTTCGCCGGATCAGACCACGACTTCAAGGCATTTTTACGACGACTTTTCCCAACGTGTCACGCCTGAAACTCCCTACTCCACCGTGCACAAAAGCGTAGGTTTGGCGGCGACCTTCAGCCCCTATTGGGTGGACGTCGGACCCTCCACCAGCGAAGCTCTCTGAGGGGCCAGGGATCACCTGGCGGAGTCGCCGTTGGACGAGGTGGGGGGACGAACAAAGGGCCCGGCAAGGCTTTCACCTCACCGGGCCCAGGTAAGGACGCCTGCGACCCTCCCGCCAACAGGACATCCTCACCACTCGTGGGGTTTGCGAGCCGTGTACCTTCCACAACTCCCTTCCCCGATTCGGTCGGACGGAGACCGCTGAAACCAGCTCCGTCCGATCACGTTTCGGGCCGCCGGAAACTCCTGCCCTAAGCTCCCGGCGCACCCAGGATCGCGTTCCGGCGAGGGCGGGTAGAGGTTGCTGGACCTCGGTCCCGTCGGCTCACGACCCTAATTTCAATGAACAACTTTACCCCCACGGGGTGGGCCGGGCTGTCAGGAGAAGTCGGGTTAGTCCCGTAGGGAGAATCCCTACAAACGGAAAGACCCGGCAGGCAAGCCTACCGGGCCCCGTCAGGGCTTTCCCTCCACACCTCCCCGCGCATCCACACTGGAGAAAACCCCGAGCGATCATCGGGTCTCCGACTGGAGGCGAACCCGTGACTGGTTCTGGCCTCAACAGCTATACGTGTGAGATGCAGAAGTGCTTCAGAAGCGTTGTATGGAGTGCCTCACTCGAAGTTGAGCAGCGCCGCCAATTCTTCCGGGCTGAGTTCCTTCGTAGACTTCGCCCCCATGCCATGAGGAGAGCGCGACTTCCGGCCACGCTTCGCCGCCGAACGTTCCTCCGTCTGAGGCACGCCCTCGTAGTCGAAGTCGGTGAGGTGCACACGCTCCACCGT
>JBDGVS010000467.1:0-2599 GCA_039585535.1 Gemmatimonadota bacterium
GCCATCTACGATGGGTACGAGAGCGCCGTCGACTGGCCGACTGCCGCCTTCTTTCGCGAACTGAGCGTCGCGTACCCGCAGGCGAAGTTCGTGCTCACGCATCGAAGCCCCGAGAGTTGGGCCGCGAGCTTCTCCGAGACGATCTACAAGCTTCTGGCCGGACGAGATCAGGCCCCGGAAGACATGCACCCCTGGCTCGACATGGGGACGGACGTCATCGGTCAGTCGGGCTTTCCCCCGGGCCTCGATGTCGCCGGCCTCATGGCAGGCTTTACGGCCCACAACGAAGCGGTCAAAGAGGTCATTCCAGCAGATCGGCTCCTGGTCTACCAGGTGAAAGAGGGGTGGGGCCCCTTGTGCGCATTCCTCGGGGTGCCCGTACCGGACGAGCCGTTTCCGCGGACCAACGACCGCAGCGAGTTCTGGGAGCTCGTAGCGGGGGGGCAGTGAGGGGTCGTCCGCGATCGGTACAGGAAGGGACGTATGATTCTCCTGAAAGGGAGCTGAGGAGTGGTGACGGACTTCCTCGCGGAGGCGTCGGGCCTCCTAGACGTGCTCGTGAGCCTGACCATCCTTGGGGGTGGATTGGCGGCGGCCTACAAGTTCCGGGTGCTGGATGTTCTGGCACATCGGTATCGTTCGGAGGTCTGGTGCACCTCGGCGCCGGTCAGCGACGCTGAGCCGGGGCGGATTCTCTTCGTCGGCAACTTCGGGATCCACAACACGGGTGACCGTCCGCTGAAGGTCACCCGTGTGACGCTCTCGGTGCTGACCCCGTACCCGGATGATCGGATCATCGACTCCGACCGGGCCGAGCCCCTTGCTCAGCGCCACTTCGGATCGGACGCCGGGAACTCGTGGTTTACGATCAAGGCGGGGGAGCGCAGCATCTTTCCGCTGCGTGTCTACCTCGATCGCTTCGAAGGCCCACTGATCTTCAAATGCGACTTCGAGTGGAAGCATCGGGGGCAGCCATCCGAATTTGCCTGGCTTTACGACCCCCGGCTCCCTGCGACCGGATGGAGCGAGCCGCCGTCGTCCGTCGCCGAAGCGTACGATCCCGTGAAGCTGAGCGAGGGCTAGACCTCGGCCCTGGCGCCGGGGAGCTCATCCGCGGCGACGCCCCGTCATTCTCCATCGAAGAGATCCTGGGCGGGCTCCCCCCGAAATGGGGGGGTTCGCCACACCCGTTCGCGGCACGGCCCCGACAGCGCGTCGGGATCCGGCGAGAGTAGAATTGGCCATAATCATTCAACGGTGTGGATATGGCTTCATCTACCTTCGAGTACGAACACTTCTGCGACGACCTGGGCCCGGGAAAGGTCGTGCACCTGTACGATCCGTCGGCGGGGTTACGCGCGATCGTCGTGATCGACAACGTCTCGTGCGGCGCATCGATGGGCGGGGTCCGGATGGCCGCCGACGTGACGACCGGAGAGGTTTACCGGCTGGCGAGGGCAATGACCCTGAAGAACGCGGGTGCCGGGCTGCCCCACGGCGGGGGTAAGGCCGGGATCCTGGCTGATCCGAGGGCCGTAGACAAAGAGCCACTGATCCGGGCGTTCGCCCAGGCCATTCGCGAATTGGCCGACTTCATCCCCGGTCCGGACATGGGGACGGATGAAGCCTGTATGGCGTGGATACGAGATGAAATTGGTCGATCCGTCGGGCTCCCGAGGGTCCTCGGGGGGATTCCGCTGGACGAGATCGGTGCCACCGGACTCGGCCTGGCCGCGTGCGCGGATGTCGCCGCCGAGCATTGCGACCTGGAGTTGTCCGGGGCCACGCTGGCCGTTGAAGGCTTCGGCAACGTCGGCCTGCACGCGGCGCGCTTCCTGGCCGAGCGGGGCGCGGTGCTCGTTGCGGTCAGTGACTCTCGCGGAGCCGTCCACGACCCCGACGGGATCGATATCGACGACTTGATCGCGGCGAAGGCCGCGAGCGGGAGCGTCACAGGCTACGGGCGTGGCCGGTCGATCACCAACGAAGAACTCTTCGCCGTCCCGTGCGATATCCTGGTCCCCGCGGCACGACCGGACTGCATTCACGAGGACAATGTGGAGTCCATACAGGCCAGGCTGATCCTCGAGGGCGCGAACATTCCTGCGACGATCCCGGCAGAGGCTCGCCTCCACGAACGAGGCGTCCTTGTCGTCCCGGACTTCATCGCCAACGCGGGCGGCGTAATCTGCGCATCGGCTGAATTCCATGGTGGAACGGAGGAGCAAGCCCTGCGAGAGATCGTGGACAAGATCGGCCGCAATACGGGTGCGGTGCTCGACGCTTCCCGGGCGCACGGCGTCGTGCCGCGCGATGCCGCGGTGACGTTGGCCCGAGAACGCGTTCAGCAGGCGATGTCGTTCCGGAGGCGTTGGGTGTGACGGCCCGGACACCGAAGGGGCTCGAGGCATATCGGGAGTTGAAGGGGCCGTATCGGCTCCGAGCCCCGGAGTTCTTCAACTACGGGTACGATGTGGTCGATCGGCAGGCCGAGGAGAGGGGCGACGTCTGCGCTCTGTGGTGGCTCGGCACGGGTGGTGAGGAGCGGCGACTGACCTTCAGGGAGGTGTCCGAGCGCTCCGATCGAGTCGCGGGGGCC
>JBDGVS010000468.1:0-2588 GCA_039585535.1 Gemmatimonadota bacterium
TGCAATGCGGGCACAGGGTCCGGATGAGTCGCTGAGCGGAGGCACCCGTGAGAGCCTCGGCCAGTTCTCCGATGTCCACACCGAGATCCCGATAGCGCAGGATGGCTGTCGGCGCATCGATCGTATGGAGCGTCGTCGCGACCAGGTGCCCGGTCAGGGCCGCCTGCATGACCATGTGTGCCGTCTCTTCGTCCCTTGTCTCTCCCACCAGGATCACCTCGGGGTCCTGCCGGAGGATCGATCGCAGGGCCCCGGCGAAAGTCATGCCCGCGCGTGGGTTCACCTGCACCTGCACGAGCCCGGGGCTATAGAGCTCGATCGGGTCTTCGACCGTGTGAATGTCCCGCTCCGGGACATTGAGCTCCCGCAGAAGCGTGTACAGCAGCGTGGTCTTTCCCGAACCGGTGGGTCCGGTGACGGTGAAGATTCCGGCGGTCTGATCGAGGAATCCCCTCGTAAGTCGTTCGACGGCGAAATCGTCCAGGCCGCTCGACGCGAGGCTGAGGTCCTCGACCTGTGCCAGAATCCGGACGACGAGACTCTCGGACTGACCGGCCGGAAGCGTGCTGATGCGCAGATCGAAATCGTGGTCCTGGAGAACGATCTTCGCCCTCCCGTCCTGCGGCTTGAGCCGAATCGAGGGGTCCATGCCACCGACCGCCTTCGCTCGGGCCACGACCGCCCTCACCTCATCCGTCGTGAGTTCAGGACCCAGCCGCAGCACACCATCCACCCGATAGCGGACCAGCCCGCGACTGCCACTGGCCTGTACGTGAACATCGGACGCTCCGATGTCCGCACCCTGGGCAATCAGACGATCGAGAATACGCCCGCCCGTCCTGGCATCCCCCGCCGACAGGGTATACATGGGCCCCGAAGAGTCTTCCCGATCCGCCTCGATCCAGGACGCAGCCACCTCTTCCACGTTGTCGGCCACGACCGCTCGCACCAGCTCCTGGAAGAGATCCGGAGAGGTCACGAAGAGCTCTACCCTCCTGCCGAGCATGAAGCGGAGTTCCGGCACCAGATCCGGGTCGCCCACGTTCGGCGTCACGACTGAAACACTGTCCGCGGAAGCCAGAAAAGGGAGCGCCCAGAGCCGTTCGATCGTGGTTCGGTTCAGCAGCGCCGCGACCGATCGATCGACCGAGAAGGCGTCCACGTCCAGCACGGGCTGGGCGAAGGCATCGGAGATCGTCTGCACCAAATCAGCATCGAGCAGTTCACCACGGGCCACGACGTCGTTCCACGCACGGTCGAGGCGAGTGAAGTCGAGGCCTGCAGAGTCATCGTCCACGAAGCGTCGTAGCCAGTCGTAAGGCGCTCGTGGTGTCGTGCCGCCGATTGGAGCTTTGTCGTCCATGCCGGGAAGGGTTTGGGGTAACAGCCCGTGTGAGGCCAGAGCGCGTGACGGAAATCGTTCGGCCGCGCCCTAGCGCGGGTCATCTCCGCAAGTCTAGCACCCGCCCATGATTCGCTGAAGATTCGACGTGTTCGCGAACCGATTCAACCTGTAGCGTGCCAGGCCACATGCGTTCCGAATGACCTGGTCTTTGCCTTCTACCGGCGTCGGCAGGCCTTTACCTTGTAACGATCCGCGCCCCTCGAACCCGCCCGATCCGAGATGACCACACACACCGTCGTTTCCAGGCACTCTCGCGCCGGCATGACCCTCATCGAACTCGTAGTCGTCCTCGCGGTGATGAGCATTCTCGCCGGGATCGCGGTGCAACGATTCCAGCGCGCGCTGGTGCTCACCGACGCTGCTCGGGTGGAGTACGCCGTCCACGCCGTCGAGGATGCCGTGATGCATCACATGGTGCTCGACGGTCGGATTCCAGACGGCCACTACGACCAGAACGGACTCGACCTCTTCTCCGATATCCTCCAGCCGAGCGAGCTGACGCCGACCGACGAAGTGACGATCGCGATCGACGTTAAGGACTGGGGAGTCGCGATCTCGATGATTCCGGCGAACGATAGAGGGAACGAGGTACTGAAGATTGTGCAGTCCCATCGCCCGAACGTGATCCAAGACGGCATGATGGGAATGAAGATCGAACTCTGGTCCTACGAGCTGCTCGGACCGATGACGCAGGGCCCGGCGGGTCGTGTCGCCCCGGGCCAGACGCCGGGCTCCCCGGAGGCGGCTGTTGCCGCCCAGACCGCCCTGCAGGCAGCGACCTCGGTTGCTGCCTCAACCTTCGCACCCCAGCCGCCGGCAGCGACCACACAGCCGCCTGCGCAGCCGGCCGCACAGACGGCCCCCCAACCCACCCCGACGGTCACGCCCCACGAGACGCACGGACTCCCCGCCAGCTGTTACAACCCGGCCGGGCACATCAGAAACCGCCCGGGCTGCCGCGGCGGCTGAGTCGATGCGGGTCGGGCGCTCGCCCGGCCACGAAAGCGTGTACCACGAAAACGGCCCGGCCACCACTCGGTGACCGGGCCGAACTTCGCTAGCAGCGAAGCAGTGACCCGCAGAGCGGGTCAGCGGCTTACATCATGCCGCCCATGCCGCCCATGTCGGGCATACCACCACCGCCCGCGCCTTCGGCCTCGGGCATGTCCACAACGACCGCTTC
>JBDGVS010000469.1:0-2579 GCA_039585535.1 Gemmatimonadota bacterium
TCGCCCTCCAGAACATCCTCCAGAACTTCGTTTCCGGGGTGATCCTCCTCGCGGAGCGGTCCATCACCGAACAGGACGTCCTCCTCGTGGACGGTGAGATGATTCTCGTCGAGCGGATTGGGGCTCGCGCCACTGTGGCTCGGACCCGCGACGACCTCCAGCGGATCATCCCGAACTCGACGCTCGTCCAGTCGACCGTCGTGAACTACACGCTGTCCGACACGACATATCGTGTACGGGCCCAGGTCGGCGTGGCGTACGATTCGAACATGGAAACGGTCGAAGCGGCGCTGTTGCGAGCCGCGAGCAGCGTGGACGAGCGGGAGCCCACTCGCACTCCTGCGATTCTCCTGCTCGAGTTCTCCGACTCGTCCGTACTCTGGGAAGCCTCGATCTGGGCGAGCGATCCGTGGACCGCGCTTGCGACACGCTCTACGCTGAACAAGGCGATCTGGAACGCCTTCAAGGAAGACGGCGTCACGATCGCCTTCCCGCAGCTCGACGTTCACGTCATCCCGCGTCCGCCCGAGGCCGAAGCGAGCCACCAGAGCTCGCTACACGAGGGCCTCAGCTCGACGGCGCCTGACAGCCCAGATCAGGGTCCCCAACGCCAGGCAGAGCACCAGCGCGCCAGCGAGTGACGGTGACCGACGCCAGAGCGCACTCAGACCGACGCCCGAAGTCGTGAAGAGGATCGCCCCCGGCATGATTCCAACACCAGTGGTCCAGAGGAAACGCCAGCGGGGGACACCACACAGCCCCGAGCCCCAGTTGAGGGCCGTGAACGCGGCGACCGGAATGAAGCGGAGAGCAAGCAGCCCCCACCAGCCGGCGTGCTCCACCGTCGCGTCGATGCGGGCGATAACCTCCTCGGTCACGAAGCGCCCGGCGAGTGGCCGCCCGACCGCCCGGGCAACCTCGTAACTGAACCAGGCGCCGAGCATGGCGCCGGCCCACGTGACAAACGAGCCGACGATCGGACCGAAGAGCATACCGTTCGCCATGGCCGGGGCCTCGGCCGGAACCGGAAACACCGCGACAGCCGCCATCACGAGCGGCGCGACGACATACGCCCCCGCGCCGAGCCCACCGAGCCACAACTCGATCGTGCCAAAGAATGCTTCCATGCCCCCACCTTCGTCGTGTCCGCCCGGCCTGACCGTGGCCACACCGCCCTCTCTCCCTACGACGGATACAGAGTAATGCGATTCAGTGGCTCACCGCACGCGGCTTTGAGGGCCCCAACGTATTCGTCATCTTTCGGAGACTCTCCACATCGGAGACATGCATGACCGCTACCTCCAACGCAGTACGGCTCAGACCCACCAGGGTCGTCAGGCATCTCCGAACCACCGTTCTGGCATTTCTGGCTGCGGCGACGGCCCTCGCGCCCTCACCAACCGAGGCCCAGTCGGCACGTGACATTCTGGAGCAAGTCGACCAGCTCCTTCGCGGTGAATCGAGCCACGGCCGGGTCACGATGGAGATCGACACCGAGCACTGGTCTCGCTCGCTCGAGATGGAGGTGTGGTCGCTCGGCACGGACCACTCCCTCGTCAGGGTTCAGGCTCCCGCACGCGAGGCCGGGACCTCGACCCTGAAGGCCGGCCAGGAGGTCTGGAACTACCTCCCGCGAGTCGATCGGACGATCAAGGTTCCGCCTGCGATGATGATGGGCGCCTGGATGGGCTCCCACTTCACGAACGACGATCTGGTGAAGGAGTCCAGCATCGTCGACGACTACGAATTCGAGATCGCCTTCGAAGGCGAGCGTGACGGCGTCGAGGTGTGGGAGTTCGACCTCGTACCGAAGCCCGAGGCGCCGGTGGTGTGGGGCAAAGTCGAGTATCAGGTACGGAAGGCAGACCTGATGCCGATTGAGGTGCTGTATTTCGACGAGTCCGGCGAGCTGATGCGGACGATGCACTTCTCCCAATATGAGACGCTCGGAGGGCGCCTCGTCCCCGCCCGTATGGACGTCATCCCGGCGGACAAGCCCGAGGAGCGAACCTCACTCGTGTATCACGAACTCGAATTCGACCTGGGACTCGACGAGGCGTTCTTCAGCCTTCGTAACCTTCGCGCCCGACGGTAGCACGATGTCGACCGACGGACTCTGGTGGCGGGTCGCCTGGCGGAACCTCTGGAGAAATCGGCACCGAACGTGGATCACTGCCTCGGGGCTCGCCTTCGGCTACTTCTCGTCCGTCGTCCTGATCGGACTCACCGACGGTATGACCGCCGAACTCGTCGAGAATGGGACCCGACTGATGATCGGGCAGGTCCAGGTCCACGCCGCCGACTATCTACCTGAGCGGAACATGCACGGGACGATCGGTGGCTACGACGGCACGGACGTCGACGCGCTGCTTGCGAAGATCGAGGCTCACCCCGACGTGGACCGGGCCACACCGAGGCTCTTCGGAGGCGGCCTCGTCTCGATCGGAGACCAGACGAAAGCGGCGCTACTCCTGGGGGTCGACCCCGGGCGAGAGGTGCTCGTGTCGACTCTGCTCACGACGCTCACCGACGGACGACTCCCCGAAGACGAGGCATTCGAGGTTCTGGTCGGCGCCGAA
>JBDGVS010000470.1:0-2577 GCA_039585535.1 Gemmatimonadota bacterium
CATTGTTGAGCGGGGTGTCGCGAAAGCCTGCGAAGGTGAATGCCTCGAGCTCGGGTTGAAGCTCGGCATCGAAGCGTGTGAGGGCTCCGTCGAACACGGCCTCGCGCTGCGCGACCTTCTGCTCGGAGGTGAGGCTCGGGTCTCCGTATAACGCCTCGAGCTCTTCGACGAAGGGATCGAGGTAATCGCTGAAGCGCTGAAAGTCGCGCCACCGGGCCAGTGCTCGCTGGCACTTGATCGAGTCCGGACCACTTCCTTCCCGGGTACAGAAGAAGCGGGCTGCTCCGACGCGCCCCGCGAAGGTGGCGAAGCTCTCGTTGAAGCCGACCTGTCCGGGCACGAACAGGTGTTGGTGAGAGAGTTCGTGGATGACCGTAGTCACGACCTCGACTTCGTCGCTTCTCAATGAGGTCGAGAGGACCGGGTCGTTGAACCAGCCGAGCGTGCTGAACGCCGCCGTCGGGCGCACCCAGGTGTCGTACCCTTCGGCGGCGAGTCCGGCCTCTTCGTTGAGCGCGCTCTCGAGTGAGAAGTGTCCCTTGTACGGAACGTTTCCGACGATCGGAAACCACCACGTCTTCGGAACGAGTCGGTCCTTGTAGGCCGCCGTCACTACCATGGCCAGGGTGTCGCGGTCGAGCTGGGTGAACATCGTGTACGAGTCGCCCACGTCGATGCCGAGTTCCTCGGCAGCGAAGCGACGAGCTTCGACCACGTAGGCCAGTTTGGCGCGGGTGTCCTCAGCGACTGTCGTGTCGTTGAGGACCTCGTGGATGGGCTGGCGGGCCCGCAGGATCTTCGCTTCCGCGATCCCTGCCTTCACCACGTAGACGGGTGAACAGGCGGCACAGCTCGCCACGAGGGTGAGCGTCGCGAAGACGAGCGCGCCCCGCAGCGCGCGGCTGCGCATGCGACTCCTGACGGGAGCGACGCCCGTGTCCGTCACGTGCGCCGCCCCGAAGGCCGCCGAAGCTGCATCAGTTTCCGCCACCACCGATCGGTCTCATGAGCGGGACTCCTCCCTCCGTCGGCACGTAGACCACCGATCCGGCCGGCAGTGTTCCGAGTTGCTCGATGTAGTGGAAGGTCAGGTACGCAGGCGTGAGCCCCTCGGAAATGATCTTCTGGGCCTCCGCGGTGCCCTTCGCCTCCTCGATCGCCTGCAGGGCGCGTTGCTGGATGATCTCCGTCTGGAAGCGCTCCTGCTCCACCTCCTGCTCACGCTCCTGCTTTGCCTCGATCGCCTCCCGAACACGGGGCGGTGCCTGGATGTCTCGTACGAAGACTTCCACCACCTGAATGCGATCGCCCGCCTTCGCCTGGATCTCGGCGTGCATGTCCTGGGCGACCTCACGACGATTCGGCGAGAAGATCTCGTTGATCGATTTGGTGGCCACGGCGTCACGGACACCGTTTCGCATGGCGTTCAGGACGATGCTGCTCTTGATGTTCCGCTCACTGCCCAGCCGCTGGAAGAGTTCGGGGGCCGCCGCCCCGTCGAGTCGAAAGAGGATCGCGACCTCGAGAGAGACGTTGAGCTGCTCACTCGTCTGCGCTTCGATCCTCTCCACGCCGCCGTCAGCGGGATAGCTCTGTTCACGGACGGACATCTTCTCGATGCTCGCGAGCGGGTTGATTACGTGCACGCCCTGATCGAGCGGAGTCGAGTCGATGCTGCCGAGGAAGTGCTTCACTCCCACCTCACCGACCGAAATCACGGTGACCGCGTTTCCGAACGCGAGAAGCACACCGACGAACATGAAGCCGTATCCGACCAGCTTGCTGGAACCTGCAGCGTTCGGCTTGCTGGACTGAGGACCAACCGTGCGAATGACCGCGCCTACCAGAATCACGAAAATCGCGAGAAAGATCTGGCCCATGGTTTCCTCTCCTTCATAGGGCCCGGGCCGTAGCGGCGCGAACCCGTTCTTGAGTCGACTGTTCTACGGCTTCCGGGTCGCCTTTCTTCAGGCGGGCTGGCTTTCGCCGAGGTAGCTCCGTCGGTCCGGATCGACGGCGATCCTCAGCTCCACCAGATCGACATCGTGCGCGATCTCGGCGGGCATTTCGTCCGCTGCCCGACGAAGTGCCTCTGTGGCGTCTGATCCGGAGACGACAAACGTGTGATAGCGCTGCCGGGCTCCCCCGTAGCGCACCGTGATCTGGTACTCCATGCCGGAATGTACCGGAGTCGCAGAGTCCCGCGAAGATTCCAGACCTTCGTCGGTGGCCCACATGTATATTCCCACATGCATCAGCCGCCCGAAGTCCCCGAGATCACGCCGATCGAGCTGAAGGACCGGCTCGACCGAGGCGACGTGCCCGTGCTCGTCGATGTCCGCGAGCCGTTCGAGCAGAAGATCATCGATCTGCCCGAGCATGGTCAGCACCGGATTCCGACAGGTGAATTCCCTCACCGTATCTCTGAGATCGACCCATCGGCCGAGATCGTCGTGTACTGCCGGAGCGGGTCGAGAAGTGCCTGGGCGGTCGCCGTTTTGATGCAGCAGGGGTATGAACAGGTGTACAACTTGCAGGGAGGCGTACTGGGCTGGCGCAGAGACGTCGATCCATCCC
>JBDGVS010000471.1:0-2571 GCA_039585535.1 Gemmatimonadota bacterium
TACGACACGCCAATGCGGATTTATCCGGCGCCGCACTACACGATGGGTGGCCTCTGGGTCGACTACGACCTCATGACCACCGTACCCGGGCTCTTCGCGATCGGGGAGGCCAACTTCTCCGATCACGGCGCGAACCGACTCGGAGCGAGCGCGCTCATGCAGGGGCTGGCCGACGGCTACTTCGTGATCCCGCTCACGATCGGGAACTACCTCGCGCGTGTGCCGAAGACCACCATCGACACCGACCACGCCGCGGTGAAGGATACCGAGGCCGAGGTGAAGGCTCGCCTGGACAAGCTCATGTCGGTGAACGGCAAGCGCACCGTCGACTCATTCCATGTCGAGCTAGGTCGCCTGATGTGGGATGCGTGCGGAATGGCGCGCAGTAAGGAGGGACTCGAGGGTGCTCTCAAGCGGATTCCGGAGCTCCGTGAGGAATTCTGGAACGATGTCCGCGTGCCCGGTTCGGCGGCAGACCTGAATCAGTCGCTGGAGAAGGCGGGTCGTGTGGCGGACTTCATGGAGTTCGCCGAGGTCATGTGCCACGACGCGCTGACTCGCGACGAGTCGTGCGGAGCCCACTATCGGGTCGAGCACACGACGGAGGACGGCGAGGCGAAACGCGATGACGAGCACTTCGCCTTCTCCTCGGTATGGGAGTTCAAGGGCGTCGGAGAAGCTCCGGTCCTCCACAAGGAACCACTCGAATTCGAGAACGTGCAGCTCTCCACGAGGAGCTACAAATAAGATGAAGCTGACCCTTCACGTATGGCGTCAGAGCGGCCCGAACGACACCGGCCGGCTGGAGCGCTACGAGGCCAACGACGTCTCGGAGCATATGTCGTTTCTGGAGATGCTCGACGTGGTGAACGAGCGGCTCACGGAAGAGGGCAAGGAGCCGATCGCGTTCGAACACGACTGCCGAGAGGGCATTTGCGGCTCGTGTGGCATGATGATCAACGGCGTGCCCCACGGCCCCAAGACGATGACCACCGCGTGTCAGCTGCACATGCGCTCGTTTTCGGATGGCGACGAAATCTGGATCGAGCCGTGGCGTGCGACCGCATTCCCGGTACTCAAGGATCTGGTCGTCGATCGTGTGGGCCTCGACCGGATCATTCAGTCGGGTGGTTATATCTCCGTCCGCACGGGAAGTGCGCCGGACGGCAACGCCATGCCGATCCGCAAAGAGAACTCGGACGCCGCGTTCGACGCAGCCACGTGTATCGGTTGCGGCGCGTGTGTCGCTGCCTGCCCCAACGCCTCGGCGATGCTGTTTACGTCGGCGAAGGTCGCGCATCTCGCGGAAGTGCCGCAGGGCCAGCCGGAGCGATGGGATCGGGTGCTCGGCATGGTCGAGACCCACGATAAGGAAGGCTTCGGGAACTGTACGAATCACGGCGCGTGTCAGACTGCCTGCCCGAAGGGCATCAGCATCGACTACATCGCACAGCTCAACCGGGATCTGATCCGTGCGACGCTCAGCGCCAAGCCGGTCGAGACCGGTAAGGATGCGTAGAATCCAGCGCTGATCGCCGCCCTCCTGCAGGGCAGGCGGGCGGCGGAGTGAAAAGCGAAACAGGCTCGTCGGGGAGATCCCTGGCGGGCCTTTCGCGTGCCTCGCACGTCTACGGCCTCACCCTCAGCACGGGCGGGCGCGACGCCGCGATCCGCGGCATGACCCTCGCCGAGGTAGCGGTCGAACGTGGGCTCGATCCGATCGAGGCAGCGATCGAGATCATCGGGACGGGGGCGCCGGAATCGGCTCGTTCAACATGAAGGAGGAATACATCCGCACCTTCATGTCAGCCCACTTCGTAATGACGGGCTCGGACGGCTCCGAGGCGAGCGCCCCGGCCAGTGTCCTGATCCGGAGGGTCAGGCGGCCTCCGCAACCCCGTATGCCGGCTCGACTCTGAGGAGACTATTGATCCGACGTACCGCGTAGGCCTCCTGGGTCGTAGCAGCCCCGTCGAAATCTGCCGTGTCATGCAGGATGCCGGAAAGGAGCGTCCGCTGCGCTTTCGAGTAGGACCGTGCCGCGCTGGTGAAGTGCCAGAGGGGTGTCTTCGCTGCTCTCGCCGCTTCCGCCTGAGCGATCAGTCGGCGAGCGCCACACGCGTCGACTCCGAACTGAGCGCGGATCGTCGACTCCACATGACGCCGCTCCTTGTCTGCGAACACGCCATCGGCGTAGGCGATCTCCAGGACAAGCACGCACGCAGCCAGCCGAGCATCGACGGTGTTCGACTTCTCTGAGCCCCGGGCGGATCGGGGTGCTCGGTGTGCCACCCATGAGGTGAACAATGATGCGATGTGTTCGCCGGCTGTACGGAAGAGGTTCGTCTCGATCATGGGAGCGTCTTCGTGAGAGGTTGGCCCGCAGGCCCCGTTCTGTGTCCACTCTCTCGTACAGAAAGCGGTGCCCAGACGGCTCACGCCCCAGGCTGGCCGATGGGAAGGGCCGCGCCCCCGTGGTGGAGGCGCGGCCCTGACAGGTCACGCCAGCGCCAGGAGGATTCGGACGTAGATCACGATCGCGTGTCGGGCGAGGCTGACTGCCTCGCGCCA
>JBDGVS010000472.1:0-2554 GCA_039585535.1 Gemmatimonadota bacterium
GAAGCTTCAGCACAGCAAGGCTTTGCGCGCTTGCGTGCCTTCACGCTACCGAGCCATGTTCGCTCTGCACGCCCCTTGCCGTAACACCCAGCCCCCAGCCCCGCCCGAATGCACTTCTACGAGCCTTCCGCCAAGCAGTGGGAGCGCGACATGGCGGATCTTCGGAAACGCCTGCTCGGCGCGATGGCGCTCATCCTGTTCGTGACGATGGTCGGCATATTCGGCTTTCTCGTCATCGAACCCGATGCGGGCTTCATTCGGGCGTTCTTCATGACCGCCATCACGTTGACGACGGTTGGCTACGGCGAAGAGATCGCGCTCGACACCGACGGAGCGTACCTGTTCACGGCGGTCCTGATCCTCTTCGGAATGGGCTCGACCCTCTATTTCGTTTCTACCGGCACGGCTTTCCTGCTCGAAGGCCAGCTCGGACACGTCTTTCGGAGAATGAAAATGAAGCGTGACCTGGCCTCCATCACCGGAGACCTCATCGTGTGTGGCTCCGGACGAACCGCGTTTTACGCGGCCGAGGAGCTGGATGCGGTGAAGCGACAGGTCGTCCTGATCGCCACGGGAGCTGCAGCAGCGGAAGAAGCCTCACTCCTGCTCCCTGAAGTCCTCGTCATGGTCGGGGATCCGACCGACGATGACGTACTGAGGGAAGCCGGAATCGATCGGGCGAGCGGGCTGATCGCCTGCAGCGGGTCGGACAACGAAAACGTGGTAATCACGCTCACGGCTCGTCAGTTGAATCCTAGGGTTCGAGTGGTGTCGCGGCTTCAGGATGTCGAACAGGAGCAGAAGGTCCGGAAGGTCGGAGCCAATGCAGTCGTGTCTCCACAACACATCGGGGGACTGCGTCTGGCATCGGAGCTCATCCGACCCACCGTCGTCAACTTCCTCGACACCATGCTCCGCGACGAAGACAGCCATCTGCGGATCGACGAGGTGATCGTCCCCGCGGACTCAGGATGCGTCGGCCAGGAGATCAGGGAGATCGGACTCGATGCCGTGCCCGGCGTCCTCCTCCTCGCCGTGCGATACAGCAACGGCGCCTGGGTGTACAACCCGGACCGGACAGATGAGGTCAAAGCCGGGGAGACGCTGATCTTCCTCGGCTCGCCCGCCGACTCGAGCACTCTCCGCGAGTTGATCGGCGGCAATGTCACGACAGGTCCCGTCGGCGTGTGACCTGAGCATGGGAAGCCCTGCGTGACGGTCGCGGTGTTGGTACAGGGGGCCGGACAAGCGGCGAGCGAGGCGGCTGCTACGGGCCACGCTAGCCCCGTGATCACCATTGTGGGGCTCGTCACCGGCCTTCTGGTCGTAGCGGCGATTGTCGATCTCGTCGCAAAACGGCTCGCGATTCCGTTCACCGTCGCCCTCGTGGTTGCCGGGGCGTCGCTTGCCGTCCTCGCAGAGCGCGTCCCCTTCCTGGCCGCCCTGGCGACGGTCGATGTGACGCCAGAAGCGGTGTTCTTCGTCTTCTTGCCGGCTCTGATCTTCCAATCGGCGTTCCACCTCGACGCGCGCGCCCTTCGCGCGAATCTCGGACCGACCCTTACACTCGCGGTTCCCGGACTCCTCATCTCGACCGGCCTCATTGGCGCTGTGATGAAGACGGCAGGTCCCTGGGTCGGCTTACCGCTCTCCTGGCCGGAAGCGCTCCTCCTCGGCTCCATCCTGTCGGCGACCGACCCCGTCGCGGTGATCTCACTATTCGGCCAACTGGGCGCGCCCAAGCGCCTGACTGTCCTCGTGGAGGGCGAGAGCCTCTTCAATGACGCCACCGCGATCGTGATCTCGCGGATCATCCTGGGAGTGATCGCGGCGGGCGCGTTCACTACGGAAACGGTGGTCGCGGGCGTGGCGGAGTTCGCTGCGGTCTTCTTCGGTGGATTACTGGTGGGCGCCGTACTCGCATTCATAGCGGGTACGATCATCGGACGGGCTCGCCGGGATCCATTCCTGGAGATTACTGCCACTACGGTCCTCGCATACCTGTCGTTCTATCTCGCCGAGCATTCCCTGGAGTTGAGTGGCGTGATGGCCGTAGTGGCTGCGGGCGTGCTCATCGGCGGGTGGGGAAAGACGAAGGTTTCGCCCTCTGTCGCTACGTATCTCGAGCACTTCTGGGACTACTTCGCGGGCGTTGCGAACGCGCTGATCTTCCTCCTGGTGGGTCTGACGGTCGACGTTGGAGCTCTCGTTGCCGCCCTTCCGGTGCTCGTCTGGGTGATCGGAGCGATGCTCGTCTCCCGTGCGATCGTGATCTACACACTCGTACCGGCTTCGAGCCGCTGGACGGGCTCGGAGCCGGTCAGCAGAAGCTATCAAGCCGTTATGTACTGGGGCGGGCTACGAGGGGGCATCGCGCTCGCGATTGCCCTGGCGCTGCCGGAGTCGCTGGCGGTGAAGGCTGACTTCGTGACCATAGCTACGGGCGCGGTGTTGTTCACTCTGATCGTCCAGGGGCTGACGATCGAGCGCGTCGTCCGTCACTTCCGGCTCCACATCGCTCCGCTCTCCGACCAACTCGCGCGGCTCGAAGGTG
>JBDGVS010000473.1:0-2543 GCA_039585535.1 Gemmatimonadota bacterium
GAATGATCGGTGGCCTGCGCGCCTCCGACGCTGGTGCCACCGAGACCCTTGCCGGATGGGTTCATCGCCGCCGTGACCTGGGCGGGCTGGTCTTCGTCGACCTCAGAGACCGGAGCGGGTTGGTGCAGGTATCGTTCGGTCCGGACTGGACCGAGGCCGAATCGCTGGAGGCCGCCCACCGGATCGGTCACGAAGACGTGATCCTCGTGGAGGGGGAGGTCGCGGAGCGCCCGGAAGGCGCGACCAACGACGACCTGTCCACGGGCGACGTCGAGTTCCGTGTGCGTCGACTCCAGCTGCTGTCGGACGCCCGAACCCCGGAGATCCCGGTGTACCGGGCTCCCGAAGACGAGCTTCCTGCGGAGGAACTTCGCCTTCAGCATCGGGTGCTCGACCTGCGCAGAAGGGAGCTTCAGCAGAACCTGGTCCTGCGCCACCGGCTGCTTCTGGAGGTGCGGAACTATATGGATCGGCACGGCTTCCTCGAGGTCGAAACCCCGATTCTCACCAAAGCCACGCCCGAGGGAGCTCGCGACTACCTGGTGCCCAGCCGCGTGCACAAAGGGGAGTTCTACGCGCTGCCGCAGAGCCCCCAGCTCTACAAACAGATCCTCATGGTGGCGGGCTTCGACCGGTACTTCCAGATCGCCCGATGCTTTCGCGACGAGGACCTCCGCGCTGATCGCCAGCCCGAGTTCACGCAGATCGATGTCGAGGCGTCATTCGTCGAAGTCGAAGACATTCTGGTCTGGATGGAGGGACTCATGGCGTCGCTCGCCGCCATAGGTGGCATCGACGCACCCCTGCCGTTCCCGCGCCTGACGTGGACCGAGTCGATGGAGCGATATGGTTCGGACCGTCCGGATCTGCGCTTCGAACTGGAGATCCACGACTGGACCGAAGCGACGGCGCCGGTGGATTTCGGAATCATCCGCACGCAGGTCGAGGCCGGCGGGCGAGTGCGTGGCCTCCTGATAGAGGGAGGCGCGCGGCTTTCGCGGCGGCAGATCGGCCTGATGGAAGACGTGGCGAAAGCCGCTGGCGCTCCCGGACTTCTCTGGGGCAAGCGTTCGGAGGAAGGGACGTCCGGCCCCCTTGGGAAGTTCCTGAAGCCCGAGGAAGCCGACGCGATGTCCATGAGCGTCGGGGACCTGGTACTCGTGGCCGCCGGCCCCGATGCACTCACGTCACCCGTTCTTGCCGCCGTGCGCGATGCGACCGCGAAGATGGCGGAACTACCACTCGTTCGTGAGCACGCCTGGCTGTGGGTGACGGACTTTCCTGTCTTCCACCAGGAAGACGGGCGCATCGTCGCGAGCCACCACCCGTTCGTGATGCCGCACTCCGATGACGTGGAGCTGCTGGAGACCGATCCCGCCGCGGTTCGAGGTACGGCCTACGATCTGGTGTACAACGGTACCGAGTTCGGCTCCGGGAGCATTCGTATCCACGACCCGGAGCTACAACGTCGGGTGCTGCGGGCACTCGGTCTGAGTGAAGCCGAGATCGACGAGAAGTTTGGCTTCCTTCTGGATGCACTCTCGGCCGGCGCGCCGCCGCACGGTGGCATTGCCCTGGGTGTGGACCGTATCGTTCAGCGGTTCACGGGCTCGCCGAGTCTCCGTGACGTAGTCGCGTTCCCGAAAACGACGGCAGCACGGGCGCTCTTCGAGGGGGCTCCGACTCCGGTGGCTGGAGCGGATCTCGAGGCGCTCGGCTTGCGGATCAGTAACGAATCGTCGAGACGGGACGAAGAGGAAGCGTAGCCGCTTCCAGGAGCTTGCGTGACGAAGGGCGATACGATGGTCGAGCATAAACTCGATACCGAGGGTGCAGACCCTCTGATGCTGGCCGGTGTCAACGACCGGAACATGCACGAGGTGAGCAAGCTCTTCTCGGTCCGCGTGGTGCTGCGAGGCAACCACCTGGTGCTGACCGGTGACCTGCCTGCCGTGGAGCGTGCGGTTCCCGTTGTCCAGCACATGGTCGAGCTGGCGCGCTTGCGTGCGCCCTTCGATACCACGGACATCGCTCGCTTCGCAGACGGCGTGGATGCGCTCGGGGCGGACGGCATCGTCCACCCCGACGATGAGGTCCGGATCGCGTTGCCCGGTTCTCGACGCGTGATCGTACCGAAGTCGGACGGTCAACGGACGTACATCAACGCCATCCGGGCGAACGACGTCGTCATCGGCATTGGGCCTGCGGGTACAGGGAAGACGTACCTCGCGGTCGCGGCGGCGGTCGATGCACTCTACAAGAAGCGGGTGAAGAGGATCATCCTGGCCCGACCGGCGGTCGAAGCCGGTGAGAACCTCGGCTTTCTGCCCGGCGATCTGCAGGAGAAGGTCGATCCCTACCTGCGCCCGCTCTACGACGCGCTCGAAGACATGATGCCGCATGACCGCGTGCAACGGGCCCTCGAGGAATCGACGATCGAGATCGCTCCCCTCGCGTACATGCGAGGGCGGACGCTCTCGGACGCCTTCGTGATCCTCGACGAAGCGCAGAATGCCACACGCGCTCAGATGAAGATGTTTCTG
>JBDGVS010000474.1:0-2536 GCA_039585535.1 Gemmatimonadota bacterium
CAGGGCATCGACATCCGTGACGGCTTCCAGCTCGAATGCATCCAGTGCGCTCGCTGCATCGACGCATGCGAAAGCGTGATGTCGAAGTTCGACCAGCCCACGCTGGTTCGGTACAGCTCGATCGCGAAGGACGAGGGGGCAGCCAAGCGTCGCTTCCGACCACGCACGCTGGCGTACGGATCTCTGATGACTGGCCTTGTGGCCGCAGGCATCATGCTCCTCATGGTCAGGATCCCGTTCGAGGTCACGGTGAATCGGGCGCCTGGTTCACTGTACACACTGGACGCGGATGGCTTCGTGCGGAACACCTTCCTGCTTCAGATCACGAACAACGAAGCGGAGATCGATCAGACGTTGTACGACATCCGGCTGGAGGGTCTCGATGGCGCTCAACTGATTGCGTCGCCCCTCCTGCTCGGAGCTGAGGAGACGCGTACAGTGCCCCTGGTGATTCGGATGCCCATGGAGGGGCTCGACGCACGCACGATTCCGTTCCGCGTCATCATCGAGTCCCCGGAGCGGGAGCTTCAGATTCCTACCACGTTCAAGACCGATGCTGCGGTTGGAGGTGCCCGATGAGTGTGACTGCGAAGGAGTCGAGTTGGTGGTCGGATCACGTATGGCCGATCGGGATCACGATCGGGCTCTTGTGCGTGGTCGCGGTGAACGTCGTGTTCATCGTGCTCGCGGTCGGCGGAGCCGACGAGGTCGCCGAAGCGTACGAGGCCGGTGAGCGCTGAGGCGCTCCCGTCACGTGCGGCGAGCAGCATCGCCGGGTCGGAGGCGCGGACGACCGTAGCTGCCTGTCCGCACTGCGGCGTGCCCGTCGAGGGCGGTCAGAACGACTTCTGCTGCCGCGGCTGTGAGATGGCGTACGCCATCATTCGGGGTGCGGGCCTCGAGAGATACTATGCGGAGCGGACAGAGCTCCCACCTCGTCCTGAGCCACTTCGCGAGCGCTGGGAGTCGGTGGAGCCGGACCACCTTCAGGATGGAAGCTGTGAAATCCGCCTCGCGGTCGACGGCCTCCGCTGTGCTTCGTGTGTGTGGGTCACCGAGAACGTGCTCGAGCGGACGGACGGCGTCCGGAGGGTCCAGGTGAGTTACGCGACTGGACGTGCCTCCATCCGTTGGGATCCGGGCCAGATCGACCTGGGTGAAATCGCCGGGCGTATCGCGTCTCTGGGCTACCGACCTCGCTTGCTCGGGAGTGAAGCCCGTCCGGACCGGTCGCTCCTGACCCGGCTCGGGGTCGCGGCCTTTGCCGCGGCCAACGTGATGATGTTCTCGGCGGCGATCTACGCAGGGTGGCTCGGCTCAATGGAGCCGGCGTACCTGACGCTCTTCCGGTGGGCCTCTCTCGTGCTGGCCACGCCCGTCGCGCTCTGGTCCGCAGCACCGTTCTTCGAGGGGGCGTGGACGGGCCTCCAGAATCGGATTCTCCATATGGACGTCCCGATCGCGATCGCGATCGGTGTGCTCTACGTCCAGGGCGTCGCAGGCACGTTGGCAGGCTTCGACACGTACCTCGACTCGTTGACGATGCTGGTCACTCTGCTGCTCGCAGGACGGGTGCTGGAATCCGGCGGGCGACGACGGGCGGCCGAGGCAGCGGTGACCTTGGCCGCGACTGTGCCCGGTACGGCTCGACGCATCGTAGGAGACTCGATGGAGGTCGTTGCCTCCGAGTCTCTCCTTCCTGGAGATCGAGTCGCCGTCGGGGCCGGAGAAGACCTGCCAGCGGACGGCGTGATCGTGGCTGGGCGAGGATCTCTCCAGCGGGCCCTGCTCACGGGAGAGTCCGCACCGGTCACGATTCAGGAAGGCGACGAGGTGTGGGCTGGGACTCTTCTGGTGGACGGCGCCGTGACGGTGGAGGTCTCGGTTGCGGTAGAGGGCACGGTCATTCAGCAGATGGCCGAGCAGCTACGTCAGGCAGCAGACCGTGGCACCCGACCCTCATCGACGGATCGGATCGCGCCCTGGTTCACAGCAGCGACGCTTGGAGTCGCCGTCCTGACCTTTCTCGTCTGGCTTCCCGCAGCCGGTGGAGCCAAGGCTCTCACGACGACCATCGCGGTCCTGATCGTCGCATGCCCCTGCGCCCTGGCTCTCTCCAAACCCCTGACCGCGGCGGCCGGACTCGGCGCGGCGGCTCGGCGGGGTCTTCTCTTCCGCTCTGCGGACGCGCTACTCGACACCGCCGGCGTCGATACCGTGGTGCTCGACAAGACCGGGACGGTTACGGAGGGCGCGGTCGACATCGTTGCGGCTGCGGATCAGGACCTGAGGGTGGCCGCTGGTCTCGAGCGCTACAGTCGCCACCCGATCGCCATCGCGATTGTTCGCGAGGCGGTGGCGCGGGGCATTCCTCTGCCTGCGGGTTCCGACGTGCACGAGGAGGCCGGCTCGGGCATTGAGGGCCGAGTGGACGGTGCGCTGTGGCGACTTCGCAGTGGGGGAGCGGACCTGGTGATCCTCGAGGGCGCTGGCGGCTACCGCGGCCTCATCCGGATCGGTGATCGGGTCCGGGAGG
>JBDGVS010000475.1:0-2503 GCA_039585535.1 Gemmatimonadota bacterium
CATTCCGGAGCAGACGACGCTGCTCGCGGAGCTCCTCACGCGAAACATCGACGTCTACATCGCACCGGCTCCAGACCAAGCCCAGCGCATCGTGGACGACCCGGGCGTCGAGCTCCTGCGCTACCCCTTCCGCAACTACGTGCTCGTAGGATGGAACTCGCGCCGGCCGCAGCTATCGGACGCACGAGTGCGTCGCGCCATCACGATGGGTACAGACCGCGAGAGCATTGTGGAGGCGATCCTGCAGGGGTACGGCTCCGTCGCGGATGGGAGCATCCCCCCGTTCCACTGGGCGTACGACACCGACGCACCCGGGCTGCAGTACGACCCCGAGGCCGCCATGGCGCTGCTGACCGAGGCTGGATGGGTGGATCGGGACGGAGACGGAGTCCGGGAGAACTCTGCCGGCGATCCGCTCTCCTTCTCGATCAAGTACAACACGGGGAACCAGCAGAGGCAGAACATCGCGGAGATCATGCAGGCCCAGTTGGCTGAAGTGGGCATCGACGTCCGTCCCCAGGTTGTGGAGTGGGCTACGCTGCTGCAGCAGATCAACACGCCTGAGCTTCGGGACTTCGACGGCGTCGTGATGGGCTGGGTGGTCGAGTTCAAGCTCGACGATACGGATCTCTTCCATTCGGAGCGTATCGATCAGCCGTACGCATGGTCCGGCACGAAGAATCCCGAGATCGACCGGCTTCTGGTCCGGCTCGGCTCGACGGTCGACCGCGACGAGGCCAAGGCGCTCTGGTCCGAGTATCAAGAAGAGCTCATCGAGGAGCAGCCCTACACCTTCTTCTACTTCCAGGACCGCCTGGACGGAGTCAGCACCCGTCTCAAGGGAGTACAGATGGATGCGCGTGGCGAGTGGCTGAACGCTCGCGAGTGGTACGTGGAACCAGAGAGTCGCTGATTGGGCAAATACGTCCTCCGGCGTCTAGCCGGCGCGATCCCGCTCGTTCTGGGAATCGCGACGATCATCTTCTTTCTGATCAATCTGGCGCCGGGTAGCCCGGTCGATCTGATTATCGGGCCGGGCGTGAATCAGGAATTTCGCGACCAGATGATACGGAATTTCGGACTCGATCAGCCGCTTCCGGTCCGGTATGTGAAGTGGCTGGGCGCGATGTTCACAGGCGACTTCGGCTACTCGTTCTCGTATTCGAAGCCGGTACTCGCCGTGCTGCTCGACTTCCTTCCGAACACGATTCTGCTCTCGGTTTCTGCTTTGGGCCTGGCGTTCTTCTTCGGAATCGTGCTCGGCACGATCCAGGCGGTGCGTCAGTACTCGGCTCTCGATTCAAGTCTGAGCGTCGTGCTCCTATTCTTCTACTCGATGCCTTCGTTCTGGCTCGCGCTCATGCTCATCCTCACGATGAGCCTGATGTTGGGCTGGTTCCCGGTCTCTGGGCCGACCGGCAACGAGTACGAGTTCCTGAGCCTGTCTGGACGCATCGTCGATCGGGCTCGTCACCTCGCGCTGCCGACACTCTCGCTGGCGCTCGTCCTGACGGCCGGTATCGCTCGGTACATGCGGGGGAGCATGCTGGAGGTCGTCCGGCAGGATTACATCCGCACCGCCCACGCCAAGGGTCTGCCGGAGCGGGTGGTGGTGTTCAAGCATGCGCTACGAAATGCTCTCATCCCGATCGTCACCCTCGTCGGGCTGTATCTGCCTTACTTGTTCAGCGGGACGGTCTTCATTGAGACGATCTTTGCGTGGCCGGGGATGGGTCGGGCGATCGTGGGCGCGATCTTCCAGCGTGACTATCCACTCGTAATGGCGGGCTCGTTCTTCTTTGCGACCATGGTGGTTCTGGCCAACCTGGTGGCGGACGTCCTCTACGCGGTGATCGATCCGCGCATCCGCTATGAGTGACGGGACGCCGATCGTGGAGAGCGTGGTGGACGGCGCGACAGACACCGTGAGCCTCGGAGCACGTCGTGCACTTTCTGCGGTCCTCCCCGGCCTCCCACAGCTCCTCACCGGGCGATGGGGCGTGGGGGCGATGGCCGTACTGACCTGGGTCGGGATGCTGGCCGTCCTCGTCGGAAGCGCCGGCCGGGTTGCCGCAGGCCTGTCGGGTCCCTGGGACCATCAGGTGGCAGTACTTACGGTTGCTCTCGGTTTGATCGGGAGCTGGGGCTGGTCGTGGCGCGATGTCGGTCGCTTCGGCGAGGTGCACCAGGTCGGTGTCAGTCAGTGGGATCTTGCCGTGAAGGCGTTCTCCAAGAATCGAACCGCTGTCGCGGGGCTCATCGCGATTGTCGGACTGTACCTGATCGTCCTCGTGGCGCCGCTCATCTCACCTCACCCCCCGAACGCTCAGTACGATCTCGTGACGCAGCGATTCCTGCCTCCGGGCGGAGAATTTCCGCTCGGCACGGACCACTTCGCGCGCGACATCCTCTCTCGCCTCCTCTACGGCGCACGCATTTCGCTTACGATCGGATTTGTGGCGGTCGGGATTTCAGTGACGATCGGGACGCTGGTCGGAGCCAT
>JBDGVS010000476.1:0-2497 GCA_039585535.1 Gemmatimonadota bacterium
ACACTCGCCCCGACTCGGTACTGGATCGGCAGTGCATACGTCCGATCCTGCCCGCGGCTCTCCTCCGATGCCTCCGCGTCGAGATCCGTCGGGACGTGGACACTTGCGGCTACCCGTGCTCGTGAGAACACATCGGCCGCCACGCCGGCTGTCACCGCATGGCCCCTGTACGACCATTCGCCGCGTTCGATGTACTGATCGACATCCGTCGTCGAATCATCGCCGTATGTGCGGGTCAGGCCGCGCACCATCGACCCGGCGTATCGCCCGATCGTCAGTCCACCCGAGACGCTCTCCCCGAACATGCGCGCGAAACCGAGGTTCAGATTCGAGATCGACCCGCTCTGCTCGAACTCGTCTGTCGTCAGGATCGGGCCACGACCAAAATCCGTTTCACCAGAGCGAACGACCTGGTAGTTCTGATCCAGGAACGAACCGATCTGCACCGACATCATGCCGCCGAGCAGCGGATAGGCGATGCCCAGGAGCGGGAAGCGCGTACCGCTGACCTGGCCGTCACTGCCTCCATCGAGCGAGTAGTCGACCCAGCTCGGTTGGGCACCCATCACGCCGGTAGAGACCCGGAGCCGTCCGAGCGCCGCCGGATCGGTAGGCATGAACGACCCGCCCCGCAGTCCGATCCCGAGGCTACCGAGCGCGCGAGCACGCCCGTCGAGCGCTTCGACCGGAACGCCGAGCCCTGCAGAGTTGAATAGCGACTGACCCGACACGGGGCTCGCGAGTCCGAGCGCCACAGCGGCGGCGAGACATAGGCGACGGATCATGGCAGCTCCACCGCAGGACCGATCGTAAGCACAATCTTCAATACGGGTTCACCCGGACTGCCCGGGCCGTCGAACGAGGCAAACGCGATGGAGAATGGCTCGAACACCGAGAGCATTACCAGCGTGTTGGGAGCCGGATTCCCTTCTTCGTCGACACCACGGAGCAGATCCCTGGCAAACGTCGTGAACGGAATCTCGATCGGCTGCCCCGGCGCCGAGCCGAAGGCCTCCGGTGGTACCGCGCGGCCGAGATCACCGTCGACGAGAGACGTTCCGAGCGGCGACTTCGGCATCGATGCGCGGTCAAAGACAGGGCGTACGTCGAGTCGGATGGAATCCGAAGGCTGGAACGCCGACTCGGTAGCTCGACTCGTCAGGAGGAGTGCCGCAAAGCTGATCTCGCCCGGGTCCACCGTGTGCGGACACGCCACCAGGGCGCAAAGCTCCGGAATCCCGTCGAGAGTCTGCGGTATCGCGACGTTCAGCACCGTACGCCATGCCGGGGCCCCACCGATCCGGACACCGTCCGGAGGAGGCGTCGGAAACGGCGTGTACAGGAACGTCACCTCGTCGACAAAGGCGGCGATGTCGATCACCGTATCCGGTCGGATACTCGGCCGGGCGTTGAGCCGAAGCGTCGCCCCTCGGAACTGCATCCGAAAACCCGGGTCGAGGATCTCCACCCGGGCACCGGCGGCGAGATCGGACGGATCGGACCAGGCCGCGATCGTAGCAGAATCCAGCATGAATACCGCTGTGTCACCGGTCGCCGGATCCCAGACCGCGGTATCGACCGGGATCACCGGTCCACCTCCGGCCTCCGGCCAGGGGCGCTGGTCGTTGATCGTGTCGACCGCATAATCCCACGATGCGGTCGTCGCATCCCATTCGGTCGTCGTGCGACCGAGGGCAATGGAGATCGGTGTCGACCCGTTCGTGCTCGCGACGGTGTCGAACCGCATCACCAGCTGCCCACCGAAGTAGGTCAGATCGAAGTCCGGCCGAATCGTTCCGGTGCTGTCACGGACCGATGCGGTATCCGGGTAGTCTCCGAAGCGTAGCAGTGAGCGGGCGTCCAGCAGCCCCTCGTATTGCAGTGCGACTACGCCCTGTCCCAGATCCTCAGGAGATCCATAGCCCCCAAAGACCTCGAGCGAGTCGGCGAACTGCGACCACGGAATGGTTACCTCGATGGTCACGGGTTCGCCCGGAAGTGTGCCATCCCCGACGCCCACTGGGGACTGCTCTTCACATGCGACCAGTAGGACCGGCGCGACGCACAGGCCAGAGACGATCAACGCGCGCGTGCGCAACGACGACATGGAGCTCAAGAAACCGTTGTCTTCCTTTCGTATTCTGGATTCGGACCGGATCGGCATCAGGCCCACACCCTTGGGAGGCGACTCGTCAGCCCGGTCAGGATCTCGTAGCTGATCGTGCCGGCTTGCTCCGCGACCTCGTCGAGTGCGATCCGCTCGTCGTTCTGGGACCCAATCAACGTGGCGACGGACCCTTCCCGCACTTCCGACACGCCCGAAACGTTTACCACGGTCACGTCCATGGAGATCCGTCCGACGATGGGAACGCGCGTACCTTCAACGAGCGCAGCGCCTCGATTCGAGAGGGCGCGCGGCAATCCGTCGCCGTACCCGATGGACAGCGTGGCCCAACGCTCGTCCGCGGTTGCCGTGTATGTGGACCCGTACCCGAGC
>JBDGVS010000477.1:0-5186 GCA_039585535.1 Gemmatimonadota bacterium
AAGGAACCACTGTCTGCCCGCAACCGGGACAACGGTTCCAGCCCCGCCCCCCGCCGCTGACACGACGACATGCTTCGACTCCCCCCCTTCCCCTATCACCGACCCGCCACAGTTCAGGAAGCGGTCTCCCTCATGGGCGAACACACGGGCAGTGCCATGTACGTCGCCGGCGGAACGGATCTGGTGCCGAACATGAAGCACAGGCTCTTCGAGCCGGACCACGTGATTGCACTCAAGGGGATTGAGGACCTGCATGGGATCCACGAAGCCGACGATCACCTCCGGATCGGAGCGGCAGAGACACTCACGACCGTCTCTGCACATCGGTCCGTCCTCGAGCGCTTTCCGGCCCTCGCATCCGCCGCTGCCCATGTAGCCGGTCCACAGCTCAGGAACGCTACGACAATCGGGGGCAACGTCTGCCTCGATACTCGCTGCACCTACTACAACCAGACCGAGTTCTGGCGGCAGGCGCTCGGCTACTGCCTCAAGAAAGACGGCGACGTATGTCACGTCACCAAGGTCGGAAAGAAGTGCGTGGCTGCGCACTCTGCGGATACCCCACCCGTACTGATGACGCTGGATGCGATCGCCGTGCTTCAAGGACCGGACGGGCGCCGAGAAGTGCCGATCCGGGACTTCTTCGTCGCCGACGGCATCGCGAATACACAACGCACGGCCAGTGAGATTCTCACTGAAATAATGATCCCCATGGCATCGGCACGACGCCGTCAGGCCTATACGAAACTTCGCCAGCGCAAATCGATCGACTTCCCACTGCTCACCGTCGCGCTCGCTGCGGAGTGCGACGAAGACGGGACGGTTCGGCAGATCGACGGCGTCGTGACCGGCCTGGGCTCCCGACCCCGTGTACTCTCGGGATGGGCCGACGTCGCGCTCGGCCGGCAGCTCGACGACGAGGTGGTCGAGGAGTTGGCCGCTCGCGCCCACAAGCAGTGCCACCCGCTCGAGAACATCATAGTCGACCCCGAATGGCGTCGCGCCATGGTGCCCGTATACGTACGACGCGCTCTCCTGGAGCTCCGCGCGGCGTGACCCCGATCGCCATCGGGATCACGGCGACCGTCGTGTTGATCACGCTCTTGGGGCTAGATCGCCTTGCAAACCGAGTCGTCGATCCGGCACCACGCCCCTTCGAGCGCACCGTGCCAGAGCTAGGCCTGGAGCACGAAGACCTCGTGATCCCATCCGGTGATCACGAGCTCGCGGCTTGGCTGCTCAAGCCGGCTGAGGCGCAGCCGTACGAGCCGCTTCTGCTGGTGGCACACGGATGGAGCGCCAACTACTCCACGGTCCTCCGGCTGGCCGAACCGCTGGCGGAAGCCGGCCACGACGTGCTCCTGTTCGACGTACGAGGGCACGGCCGAAGCGAGCCCGTGCCCTACGTGACGATCCGGCACTTCAGGGACGATCTGATGGCGGTTGCGCGCTACGCAGCTCGGCGCTTTCCGGACCGACAGCTCGTACTGGTCGGGCACTCACTCGGAGGTTCAGCAGGGGTACTCGCCTGTGCGGACGGAGCCCCGATCGACGGCCTCGTCCTCATAGCAGCACCGTCGGATGTGCTGCGGGTGACCGCGGAGTTCCTGTCGGATCAGGGACTCCCCGGTACCCTCCTCGCAACCATCCTCCGCCCGTTCTTCTGGCGACGAGTCGGGGGCAGCTTCCGCCCGCTCACGCCGAGTCGTCGCATTCGCGAACTCGACTCGCCGATCATCATCATCCAGCCAGAAAACGATGCCCGTGTCGACAGAGCCCACGCGGAGCGACTCAGCGCGGCGGCCGGACAGCCCTATGAGTTGATCGAGGGATACGAGCACACCGACGTCCTGGCGGCTCCCGAGACGCTCCGCTTGATCGAGGAATTTCTGGAGCGGCTCTAGAGGCTATGCACCGAGTGGGTCCGGACATCCCTCCTGGCGACGCGTGTCGGAGATCTGGGTGACTTTCCAACCCTCCGCGTCGTACAGCAACTCGATCGAATTGATGCCACAGTGGGAGATCTCGCCGTCGAGATAGAAGGTGTACGGGGCCCAGACCGACGCCATTGGGCCGTCCACCCTGGCCTGGACGTCATAGACCTGTTCGTTCCAGCTACCGCCCGAGCCGTCGATTCCGTTCAGCCAGCCCTCGACGCTCTGCGAGCGGATCGAGGCCGGACTCTCACGCGAGTCGAGGATCGCAAAGCGCGCATCAGCGGCAAACACCTCGCGCACCATGGCTGCGTTGGCCGTCCTCATCCCTTCGAATACTTGATTCACGGCGGCTAGCGCGCCGGCCTGATTCTGCGCTGCCACCTGCATGGGGAGGCCCAGCGATACCACCATCCCAAGCAACCGCATTACGTCTCGCACCGTCATCCGCCTCACCTCCACAGTTCTCTCTCGCCAACCCACGGTCGGCACGCCCGGAGACGGTGGAGTCGGCGCCTTTCACCGTCAACCCAGGCTCCAGATTGAGGCGGCAGGAGACCCCAAGGGTCGATCTCGCCGCCGCGGTCAGTTCGGTGCGCCATTCGGGACGTCCGGCGGTGACCGTCTCCATCCACCGCCTGGATTTCGTCGAGCCGACCGGAGAGGCGAGCTCATTTCCCGCACCGCCCGAGTGAACTTCGTCACCCGCACATCTATCGAGATCGGGCGTCCGAATCTTCGCCGAGAATCTCCGAGGGGTGAGACGCGACGCACGGACACCTGCCTGCCGACGGTCGTCGCGATCGACGAAAACCACTGCCCCTGCACCACTATATCCGCTGGGCCCCGCGGATCCCGACGCCGAACGCCGGGCTGGGGACCAGAATCACAGTTGGATCGGGAGTTGCAAGAGTAATCGTCCCGTAGGAAGGCGGTAGCGGGGTACAGGACTCCCGAACGGGCACCGCCTCTGGAGAAACGACGGCCGACAAGATCATTGCCAGGTCGTCCAAACCGGCCACAAGTTTCATATCATGCGCAAATATTGCTTACCCCGGCGCTTTCCGATCGCGCTATCGATGTCCTTTCTGTTGGTTGCATGTCAGCCCACAGACCAGGAGCTCCCCTTCGCGCTTGCCCCTGGGGAGAGCGTGAATGTCCAGATCGGAACGGGCGGCGGTACGGTCAGCCTCCCCCCCTCCTTTTCTCTCGACGTCCCGCAGGGTGCCCTGACCTCGGCCGTAGCCGTGGAGGTCTCGCAGTTACTCTCGGGCCCCTTCCCGTCGACGGCGGGTCTGGCCGTACCTGGGACCGCTTACGATCTGCAGCCGGTGGGCACCGTGTTGAGCGAGCCGGCCCGTGTGGAGATCAAGGTCGCGCCAGGAGCTCTCGGTGAGGGAGAAGACGTTCGCATGTCCGTGGGCGTTGCCCGCGCGGACGGGTCCGTGCGCACGTACAGCGGCATCTACGATGTCACCAACGGCGTACTCACGGCGGAGATCGATGAACTCGGTCCCGTGGCCGCCGTAGTCACCGCCGATGCGATCGCGGTCACTGCAGGACTTCCCGACGCGCTCCCTGGCGGCTCTTTCCCGCCGCCGCCAAGCCCTGTTGGGCCCGCACCCGCACCGGGCGACTTCGGGGAGTTCAACGCGACCTGCTCTCCGGAGGCACGGCAGTGCTACTCCTCGGGCCTGATCCGTCTCTGGGCAGATGAAATTGTCCAACGACGTATTGGTGAGGAACTCTTCCTGGTCGGCCCTACGGTCGAGACGAATCTCGCCTTCATCTCGTTCGACACGAACGGAATCCCGACGGAAATCACTGGATCCATCGCGATCGACGGCGATCTGCGGGCACGATTCAACAGTTCCGTGAACAGCTACTCGCTCGACGAGGGTCTCCGGACGGGCCGGGAGACCGAGCCGGCGCCCACGTCGCTGCAGGTGACCGGGAACATCATGGTCATCGGCGAGACGACGAATGAGTCGACTGGCGCCCTCGAATTGGACGAGGAACTCGAGTTCGGGATCACCGGGATCGGAACCAGTGAGATGCTCATCATTCGACTCGAGGCCGACGTCACGTTCACAAATGCTGACAACTCCGAGGAGATCGGCATGATCATCGCCGACGTGAGATTGCGCCGATGAAGAACGCCGCCGTGCTCACCATCGCTGCCACATTCGCTGTCACACTTCCCGCGTCGGCCCAGATGGCCGCAGGCACTCGTTCCGTCGCCATGGGTGGCGGTGGGATGGTGTTCGCAACGGGCGTCGAGGCGGTCGAGTGGAATCCGGCGAATCTGGCTTGGGCCGGCGGCTGGAATCTTTCTTTGTTCGAACTCGGCGCGGTCGGCCTGGGCGACGGCGCGACGGTCGATGACCTGGGACTCATTTTCGGGATCCAGGACGGCGATGTCGCTGGAGCGGTGAACAGACTTCCCGCTTCGGGCATCCGCTTCTCCACCGTGACGGAGGGCTTCGCCACTTCGTACGGGGCTCAGGAGGCCAGTATTCCAGAGCCCGGATCGCCGTTGCCGACCATCGGCATCGCGGTGGGCCCGATCGCCTTTCGGATCCGCAGTCGGGTCTTCGCCGATGCCACGCTCAGCAAAGAGCTGGCGGACCTGATCGGTAACGGCTTCGAGGAAGAGAATCTGCAGAACTACGCCGTAGGCAACACCGGGTGGCGGACGACGTCACTCACAGAGTACACGCTGTCGTACGGCACGAGCATCGGTGCGCTGTCGATCGGTGTCGGCGGGCGCTATGTGCAAGGACACGGACTCGTGGATGGCCAGTTCTTCGAGCCCGAGATCGATCTCAACAACGAAACACTGCTCATCCGATCCGTGGCGGTCGAGTCGCAGAGTGGTACGGGATACGGACTGGATGTGGGTCTTTCGATCGAGCTGCCCGCTGGCTTCAGACTCGGTGCATCAGGGACGAACATCGTTCAAAAGATGGAATGGGACGACGACCTCGTCGCATGGACGGCTGAGTACACCGACGAAGATTTCGATACTTTCGAAATCGAAGACTTCTTCAATGCTTTCGACGACCAGCCTCTCGACCCCAACGGTGTCAGCCTCGCGGTCTTCGAGGCGGGCAGCGGCCTCTTCGACCAGTCCTACTTCCCACAGGTTTATCGTGGCGGTGTCGGCTGGCAGGCTGGAGGGACCACCCTCGAGGCTTCCGGCATCGTGGTCTCCCCGAGTGGACGCTTCTCCTCCCCGTGGGACGAGAGAAT
>JBDGVS010000478.1:0-2491 GCA_039585535.1 Gemmatimonadota bacterium
GAGCAGAGCGACCCGCTCGATGACGTTTCGAAGCTCGCGAACGTTTCCTGGCCAGGCGTAGCTCAGGAGCAGTTCCATGGCATCCGGCTGAATCGTCCACCAGTCGCCTTCGCCCGGCCGGAAGTCGTCGAGGAAGTGTGCCACGCGGAGGGGAATATCCGCCGGGCGGGTGCGGAGCGGTGGGAGCTCGATCACGATCGCGTTGATCCGATAGAACAAGTCGCTCCGAAACGCCTCGGTATCGACCAGGGTGCGCAACGATCGATGAGTCGCGGAGACGAGGCGGAAGTTGGTCGGGAACTCCTTGACTCCGCCGACCCGGCGGAAATGTCTCGACTCCAGAACCCGCAGAAACTTCGCCTGGAGCGGCGCAGCGAGATCTCCGATCTCGTCGAGGAAGAGCGTGCCCCGGTCCGCCAGCTCGACCAACCCCATCTTCTTCGCCGCAGCGCCGGTGAAGGCTCCTTTCTCGTGCCCGAACAGTTCAGACTCGGCGAGGGACTCGGCCACCGCCGCACAATTCAGTGCCACGAGCGGCTGGCCGGCGCGACCGGAGAGACGATGGATCTCGCGTGCAATGAGCTCCTTCCCCGTCCCTGATTCACCCTGTACGAGCACGGAGACATCGGACGGAGCGACGCGGGCCGCGAGATCGAGCGCCGCACGCATCGCGTCGTCCTGGGTGATGATGCTCACCTCTGCGGCATCCCGCCGAGCGACGGCGTCGAGACGTTCCGACCGACCGATCACCTCTCGGGCTCGCGCCGCCTTCCACACTGTCGAAACGAGTCGATCCGCATCGACCGGTTTCTCCAGGAAGTCGAACGCCCCGAGCTTCATCGCCCGTGTCGCGGTCGCGACCGTACCCTTCCCGCTTACGAACACGACCTGAGGACGGAGCGGATCCTCCCCGATCGCTTCGAACACCTCGAGGCCGTTGAGCCCCGGCATGCTCAGATCGAGCAACGCGACATCGAAGACATCCTCTCGCAGCGCCTTCAACGCGTCGCGGCCATCCGCCACCACCGTGACGGTGTGGGAGTCTGCCGCATCGAGAAGTACGCTGCGGGAAAAGACCCGCTGATCCTCGTCGTCATCGGCCACGAGGACCGAAATCACACGCTCTTCGGAGAGGGACATACCAAGTGTCTACCATGGCAGCCCATGACTCGCAAGCGGGACACACTCCGAAACGCCAAAACCCCGCGGACCGGAGTCCGCGGGGCCATGAAGGCTCACCCAATACACGGGGGGAAGGGTGAGACCCTCCCTGGGGGGGAGGCGAGGCAGGCTGCGGGACCGGCCCTGGGGGGATCTGAAAGCTCTTCTTCTTCCTACCGGCAAGCCGGAAGGAACGCGACCCCGCAGCCTTGTATCTGTTTGTGCCCCTCAGTAACGCAAAGGGGGTGCCAAACTCTACGAGATCGCAAAAGACTGTCCCACAATGATTTACGGAATCACAGGGGGCGCGAGGCACTCAGCCACACTGTCCTGTTCGGACACAATGTCCGGCCACAATGTCCGAACAGGTGAGGTGGGCACCACAACCGTGGCACCCCACCGAAGGAGAGGCGTAACGCCTCGATCAGTTCGGTGGGCCCTGGTTCACGCGGACCTCACGGACCAGCATCTGCACCGTCATCGGCGCGTCGTCCCCCTCCATCATTGCACGGAACTGCTCGAGCTGGCCCGCCATCATCTGTTCGACCATCGCGCGCTGGCTTTCCGGAAGGGCGTCCAGTTCGCGCTGCATCTGCTCGAACTGGGCTCGGGTCTCGGGGTCGATCGCAGCGCCGAGCCCTGCGATCTCGACGACCGTCTGATGCGCCACGAGCATTCCGCTCACCTCACGATAGTCGCCCATGCGAACCGTGCTCGTGACCGTATGAACACCCTCCTCGTTGGTCATCTCGCCCTCGAACTCGAGGCGGCGCGGCGCGTAGGTGTCCACATCGAGGAAAAGGGTGCCATTTCGGGGGGTGAAGTCCGCGTCCGGCGTGACGCTCTGGCCGAAGCCCAGTCCCGCGAAGTCGGTGACCTCGAGCACGTGCGTGTCGTAATCGTCCACCCGGCGGACTCCACCGTACGTGGCCCGTCGACCGAGCTCTTCGCCCATCGTATAGATCTCGTCGAATCCGCCCTGTGTAGGCTCGTTGACCACCACGCCCGCGGCAGAAGTCCGCTGGAGTTTGAAGACCGGCCGGCCGTCGAGTATCTCCTTCTCGAAGTACGAGACGGTTTCAAAGCCCATCGCGTCCTGGATGAGCGTGTAGTTCTCGACTCCCTCGGCGCGCCGCTCGTATTCGGAAAGCATGCGCCCCACGATGTCGGTCGCCGACTGGGCTCCCACCGGCGCTGCGACCAGCAGCATCGTCGACGCGAACAGGCCACGCATTGCAGAACGTCTCATTCGACTACCCTCCGGAAACACTGAATTTCTGAATTCGTCGGCCGGTCGAGGCCTCTCCTACATACAAATTCCCCTGGGAGT
>JBDGVS010000479.1:0-2490 GCA_039585535.1 Gemmatimonadota bacterium
GCCCGGCTCCAGCGCCGAGCAGCGCCGCGCCGGTGGCGAGCGCGGCTGCCCCGAGGGGCCCCGCCGCGGGTGCTGCAGCGATTGAGGCTCCGGCCAGCATTACACCCCAGGCTGCTGGTAGCAGGTGGAAGATGCGGCGTAGCCGTGGCTCAGCCTTCTCGACGACCTCGATTGCGGTCGTGCCGTCTCCGGGCGTGATCGAAACGCGCGTGCTCTTGAGCCGATCGCGCGCTGTCCACCGGACGGAGCCAAGGGCTTCCGTGACCGAGCCAGTGCCATCCGTGTGATCGTCGACGGTCGCCACCAGTGCGGCCATACCTTCCCGCCCGACCGAGCCCGGGACGACATGGACGGCCTTACGAACGGCTGGTGCCCCCACCAGCCGCGTTCCGAGTGCCGCCGGGCGGTCGAGTGTCGCGACGGCCCGCTCGATCGCGGCAGGGGTGATCCCCACTTCGCCGGCAATGTGCTTGAGGTCTTCTAACGACAGCCCCCCGCCGGCCTCGGCAGAGGGGCCGGCGGCCTCATCCAGCTCCGTGGCGCGCCGCAACACCAACGCGACCTCACGGTCGGTGAAGCGTCTACTGTCTCCGGTCATGCGGGGAGCCTCCGGGTGGCGGTGGGTCTCGGCCGCCAACGTAACGACGTGGGCGTGCCCAGACCCTCGATCTTAACTACGCGACGCGACCCCGAAGTCTTCGCACAGCGGTGGCCGACACGCCGTGCTCGGGTGAGATTGCGGCGCCCCGACCGCTCACCCCAGAGACATGACCGGCTACGTCGTCCGTCGACTCTTGCAGATGATTCCGCTCCTGCTGGGAATCACGGTCATCCTGTTCGGCGTGATCCAGGCAGCCCCGGGGGGACCGGAGGCAGCGCTTCTCGAGTCCGACCGCTTCATCGATCCGGCCGTGATCGAGGCGTACCGGGAGCGGCTCGGCGTGGATCAACCCATACCGGTCCAGTATGCGAAGTGGATCAGCGCAGCGGCGAGGGGAGACCTCGGGGTGTCGTTCTCGACGACCCGGCCGGTGACGGAGATGATCTTCGAACGTCTTCCGGCCACGCTGGAGCTGATGGGCGCATCGTTTCTGCTCGCGGCGGTCCTGGCGTTCCTGCTCGGTGTTGTGAGCGCGGCCAGGCAATACAGCTGGTTCGATCATCTGGGAACGAGCGCATCGTTCGTAGGGATCGCGATGCCCGTTTTCTGGTTCGCGCTCATCCTCCAGCTGGTGTTCGGGGTCTGGCTCGGCTGGCTTCCGGTCGCGGGGACCCAGACCGTGGGGGCCTCCTCGCTTGGTGATCACCTTCTCCATCTGATTCTTCCGGCGACGGTGCTCTCGCTCCGGTACGTGGCCGGCTGGTCTCGTTATCTCCGGTCGAGCATGCTCGAGGCTCTCCGAACCGACTTCGTCCGGACGGCGAGGGCGAAGGGACTTTCCGAGCGAGTAGTCGTGTGGGGGCACGCACTCCGAAACGCGATGATTCCGGTGGTGTCGGTGATGGCGCTGAACCTTTCGGGGCTCTTCTCCGGGGCTGTGATCACAGAGACGATTTTCGCATGGCCCGGGATCGGCCGGATGTTCGTCCAGGCGATGTTCGCCCGGGACTACCCTCTCCTCATGGGCATCCTCCTCCTGGGCTCGACGATGGTGGTCGTGTTCAACCTGCTCGCGGACATCGTGTACGGGATTCTCGATCCCCGTATTCGCTATGAGTAGCGCGGCCGAGGCCTCCATCCCGGTGGTGGGCCAGCGGAGCCTCTTCTGGCGACGGCTGCGTCGGCACCGGCTGGCCGTGATTTCGCTCTTCGTGGTCGTGGGGATCTCGCTGGTGTGCCTTGCGGCTCCCTTGCTGGCGCCCTTCGACTTCGACGCGATCGATCTCGGTAACATCCGGCGACCGCCCTCATTGGGACACTGGCTCGGTACGGATGACCTGGGTCGGGACCTGCTCACACGCATTCTTTACGGCGGCAGAATCTCGATCCTCATCGGCCTCTTCGCGGCGCTCGTCGGCACGGGGTTCGGATCGGTCGTGGGAGCCGTCGCGGGCTATTACGGGGGGCGCGTGGATGGCGCGCTCATGCGCTTCACGGATGTGGTCTACTCGATTCCCACCCTCCCGTTGCTGATCGTGCTCGCTTCGTACTCGCAGGCCGGAGCAACGTCGATGGCTGTCACGATCGGTGTGCTGTCGTGGATGGCGACGGCGAGGGTGGTGCGCGCCGAGGTGCTCAAGATTCGGTCGATGGAATACGTCGAGGCGGCGCGAGGGCTAGGGGCGACGAACGCGCGGATCATCGGGCGGCACATCCTGCCCAACGCGGTGGGTCCGATCGTGGTCGGAGCGACGCTCGCGGTGGGCAACGCCATCATCCTCGAGAGTTCGCTCTCCTTCCTCGGACTTGGCGTGCAGCCACCCACACCGACCTGGGGCAACATGCTGATGGATGCTCAGTCGACGATGGCCAGTCAGCCGTGGCTATCG
>JBDGVS010000480.1:0-2483 GCA_039585535.1 Gemmatimonadota bacterium
AGCCCGACCTGCAAGCCCCGCCCAATACCGAATTCAACTACAACAACACCGGGTACATCCTCGTCTCGATGACGATCGGGCGTGTGAGCGGGATGAGCTTCCAGGACTACATGCAGAAGCGGGTCTTCGAACCCCTCGGTATGACGAATACGCTGCTCACCAATCATCAGGGGCAGATCATCCCGAATTCGGGAATGGGGTACGTACCGGCCGAGCAGGGCGGCTATCGGCAGGCGCGCGATCTTCCCGCCGCGGCTGGAGCAGGGGGCATCTACACCACCGCCGAAGACATGGCGAAGTGGATGCTCAATTATCGAGACCACACGCTCGGGGGAGCCGAGGCCATCGAGGCGATCACGACGAACACGATCCTCGAGAGCGGAGATTCGACCGGCTACGGGCTGGGGCTCGGCCTCGCCACCCACCGCGGGCGCGCACTCTGGACCCATACCGGCGGCGACGTCGCGCACCGCACCTACTTCGGCTGGTATCCCGAGCTGGAGAGTGGTGTCTTCGTGTCCAGCAACAACGCGGGCTTTCCGACCAGCATCGGACGCCCCCTCGCCGAGGCGTTCTTCGGTGACGAGATGGAGCCTGAAGAGACGGCGGCGGACATCGTCGCCGCAGAGATGAGCGATGAGCGTAAGGAGGCGATCGTCGGGCTCTGGCGACTCACGGCCGGGCTCGAGATCGATATCGAGTTGGCGGATGGTGATCTCCGGGCTACGCCGCAGGGTCAGCCCACGACGGTGCTGGTGCCCACGTCCGACTCCACGGTGTCCATCACGGGCGTGGACGCGTCAGTGACCTTCCGCTTCGAGGTCGACGGGAGCACGAGGTCGGCCGTCCTGCACCAGGGCGGTGAGAATCCCATGAGCAGGGTCGAGCAGGACGACGAACTCACTCCGGCGATGCTCCGGGCCTACGAGGGACGCTACTGGTCGGATGAAGTGGAGGTCGCGTTCGAGCTGATGGTCGAGGATGGTGAGCTGGTCGCGCACAACATCCGACTTCCGTCGATCACACTGCAGCCGGGAGCGACGGACACGTTCGCCGCGGGGGCCGTCGGCGCCTTCGAGTTCAAGCGGTCCGGCAACGGCGAGGTCACGGGATTCATGGTCAACAACGCCCGCACGAAGGACGTGTGGTTCGAGCGGGAGTGGGTGCCCGGAGGGTGAGGGGGATACGCCGGAGGTCGCGGTGCCGGTTTCACTGACTCCGACCCATGGCACCATCGCTTGGCCCTGCTCTCGGCGTGAGCCTTGGACATGCGTCCGCTCGTTCACGTCGTCGTTCATCCTGATCGACTCGAGATTCGCCTCTCGCCGGGGTCCTCGCCGGCTGATCTCGAGTGCATCCGTTCAATGCCCGGACGCCCGTGGCAGCCCGACCGCAGGTACTGGGTCGTCGCTGACCCCGCACGCGCTCTGGAGTGCGTGTATCGACCCTTCGGACAAGAGGGAGTCGTCGTCACAGGGGTGGGTGCCGAGGCGCCGGCAGCCGCACAGTCGCCACCTGCCGAGCCCGACCTCGCGACGTCGACCGATCTCCTCGTCGAGGTTCGGCGTGGGCTCGTGCTCCGTGGCTATTCGGCCCGGACGCGCTCCGTTTATCTCGGCCACGTTCGACGCTTCCTCGATTGGGCCGGGCGTACCGCGGAGGAGCTACCCGAGGACCGCGGTCGCGGCAGCTCGTAGATTAGCCGGGCGTTCGGAGAGCTCCGCGGGACCTGCGTCGACGAGTGGCGAAGGCGGTGCAGCGCGAAGGGAGGGCGGGCACAGTACCTGAGCAGCCGCTCGAGTCGCCTCGGGCTAGGGGCGTACGCGCTGGACCGGTCCGTTCGCCATCACCCCGGCCGGTTGAGATGATTGCATGAACTCAAGCTGGTCGAGGCGACCGTCACTGGCCCAACGACTCCCTGGAGCAAGCGGGCGGCCTCGCCACGGTCAAGGCACACTGCCTTCCTTTTCACGGTGGACTACTCGCGTTACCTCAGCCGCACGCTGATTGAGTGGTCGGGCACATCGTCGAACCCGTCATCGGAGAACGGGTTGTCCACTGAGATTGTCACGACAACCTCTCCAAGCTCGTCCCATTCGGCGCTGCCGAGGCCTGTCACGAAGACGGTCCGGCGCCTCGACCAGTTCTCGGGTGTGAAGGTCAGTGTCGTCGGCGCCACACCCACGATGTCGGGGCGAGAGCTCGAGATAGCGATGACCACGTCGGACAGTGGCTGCGCGTCGAGTACCACGGTGAACCCGTCGACGTCGCCCACGTTTACCTCAGTCTTTCCCTTGCTCTCTTTCACCGTGAAGCCAGCGACCTCGTCATCGAGGGTGGAGATCAGGACTACCTCGTCCGGGATGGAGGCGCCCGTCGGGTCCGGTGCGGCTTCGAGGATGCTCAGCGTGATCGGTGTGGTCGCGTCCCCATCCACGGTCGGGTCATCGACCCCTGTGACCGTTACCACCTGCGGAATACTC
>JBDGVS010000481.1:0-2481 GCA_039585535.1 Gemmatimonadota bacterium
TCGAGCATACCCGTATCGTCTACGGCCCGTCGCACGGCCCGGGCCTGTGTCAGGCGGGCCATGAGAGCACGCGAACGGGCGTACGGAGATCGGACCGAACGCAACATGCTCGTCCGCTCGTCCATGGCTCGCTGGTGAGCTTCCGAAATCGTGTTGGCCCCATGCACCCGATAGCGCACGTCACACAGCGACGGCTCATACACGACGCGATCGGGGCACAGCGCCATCGCCCTCAGGAGGAAGTCGTAGTCGTGCACGTACCGGTACGCGCGAAAACCACCGAGTTGGACCCAGAGCGAACGATGAAAGAAGAAATTCGAGGTCGTGACTGCGACGTTGTGGCGTCGAAGAGCGTGACCCAGTGAAGGTGCCGCCCGCCCGAGCGCCCTCGCCTCAGCGTACCACCGCACGATGTCGTGGTCCGGAGGAGGGTCCCCACCCTCATCGTCGATCAGTCGCACTTCGCCGCACAGGAGAGCGGCTCCGGAGGCCCGAGCCACGCCCCAGGCGTGCTCGATCCGCTCACGCTCGAAGACGTCGTCCGAATTGAGGATCGCGACGTACTCCCCTCGGCTCACTTCGATCGCCCGATTGATGGCGTGATGTGCGCCCCGATTCTCCTGCACCTCCAACCGCATCTCGTCGTAGCGGAGGCGCTCGAGCACTTCCCTCGACCCATCGGACGAACCGTCGTCCACCACGACCAGTTCATCCGGCATCAGCGTCTGGCCTCGGACCGACTCGATCGTCTCCGCGAGGAAGATCTCGTGGTTGTACGACGGAATGACGACGGAGATCGAGCCCGCACGCCCTGCAGAAGGCACCTACCCGACCGGGATCAAGCCTTCACGCGAGGCGGTGCCCCCGAGGAACGGGACCCAGTTGCGGACCGCGAGGCGAGCCGACTCCTCGGTCACGTCGACCTGAAGTGCGATGAAGCGGTGTGCCACAAAGGCGGTGGGGAGGCGAATCACTCCCTGCGGCAGGATCTGCTCCGGCGAACGCACCGCGAGGAAGCGCGCCGAAGGAGCTCCCAGCGGAGCCTCGACCTGGTGAGACTCACCCCGCAACACATGCCCATCTACCGTACGGAAGTAATGGCTACGAAGAGGAGATGCGGCCTCCTTCTGCTCACGCACGGCGGACGGATTGTCGGCCCTAAAGTCGAAGGCCACCTCCACACGGAGGCGGTCGATGTTGACCGGTGCGTGCTCCCGCCCGGCCCGCAGGCCCGTGAGGAAGGCCGGAATCTCCTGGTCCTTGTGAGGGAGCAGCGCGGTCAACCGGCCCCCGTTGACCCCGCTGGGATCCGGGCTCGCGGAGAGGTACGTCGCGAGGGACTCGCGTGCGTCCGGAACCCCCATGCGCTCCTGGCGCTCGAACCGAAGAGCGGCAAGGACTATGACCGGACAGCCCTGCAAGCGGAGACCGACCAGTTCCCAGAAGTGATCGGACTCGACCCGCCCGAGATAAACGGACTCCGGGTCGGGGATATACGAGTATCCATCACGGACTCGCTCCAGATGTTCCCGAACATGCAGAAAGTGCGGCTGTTTCATCGATGATCCGAGCAAATGCGATACGATTCCCGACCCTACCCGCCACCTGACCCCACCACAAGGCCGACCGGCTTGCGGGGCGCCGCGGCCGGGAGTCTGTTAGGAGCCGCCGCACCGGCCCGCTGATGCAAGGGTCACGCCAGCTCATCTCCCCGAAAGCCAGCTACTCCACGTGAGTCTAGAACTCGTCGATCGCGCCGCACGTCACCGTGACCGTACCGCCCTGCTCGCTCCTGAGGGCGTCTTCACGTACGACGCGCTCCTCGAGGCGTCCGCGGCAGTCGCGACGCAACTACTGGCTGGTAGAGATGACCTCCAGGGCGCCAGGATCTGCTACTTGATCCCGCCTGGGTGGGACCACACATGCGTGCAGTGGGGGATCTGGCGGGCGGGCGGAGTCGGAGTTCCGCTGGCGACCTCGCACCCGGAGGCGGAGCTCGCCTATGTGCTCGACGACGCCAGGCCGGAAGCCGTCGTCTCGCACCCCTCCCTCTCAAATCGAATAGAACGTGCCGCCCAGGAGCGAAAACTTCCGCTGTTGGAGACGCCCGCGGCGATGCGCCCGGGGCCGACAGCGTCACTCCCCGAGGTCGACGAGGCTCGCCCGGCGCTCATGCTCTACACGTCGGGGACCACGGGCCGACCCAAGGGCGTGCTTCTCTCCCATGCGAACCTCCGCGCACAGGTGGAGTCGCTGAGCGAAGCCTGGGGATGGACCTCCGAGGACCACATCCTCCTGCACCTCCCTCTGCACCACGTGCACGGCATCGTCAACGTGCTGACATCGGCTCTCTGGAACGGAGCAGTCTGCGAGATCCTTCCCCGCTTCAACGCCGTGGACGTCTGGGAGCGACTGGCACGTGGCGAGGCGACCCTCTACATGGCCGTTCCGACCGTCTACCGTCGCCTCATCGACGCGTGG
>JBDGVS010000482.1:0-2476 GCA_039585535.1 Gemmatimonadota bacterium
GGCTGCACCGACGACACCGCTTACGAAGGTGTGGATCTCGGACGCGGTAATCAGTCCGTTCTCGTCCGGGTCCGCATCGTTGCTGGAGTCTTGCGCCCCCCGAGTGGCTCGACGGAGCCCTTCGATGAGCCAGCCCGTGAAGAGTGAGTTTCCGGCGAAGCGCTCTCCGCCGTCTGCGGCCTTCTCGTCGCCCTGTGCGGACGTCAGCACACGACGGCTCTGGCGACCCATGAGCGTACGGGCTTGCTGCGTCATCGCACCTCTGGTCTTGAGTCCGCCGAGCGCGAGTCCCGAGTGGCACGAGTCGAGAATCACGAAGACGTGTCGGCTCGGCAGCTCGGACAGCCATTCCAGGAGGTCGTTGATCCGGATGTACTGCCGGGGCGCCTCTGTGAGCGGGGATTTTACGCTCGACGGAACGATATAGCCTGCGCTACCCACCACCTCACCTTCGAACTCCAGGTCTCGGGCATCTCCGTGGCCGGCATAAAAGAAGACGAGGGCGTCGTCTCGCTCCAGATTGTTCGCCAGGTCGTCGATCATGGCTTCGATGCCGGCCTTCGAGGCATCGGCGTCCTGTAGCACCCACTCGTCCGGAGATTCGAATCCGAAATCGTCGACGAATACCGCTCGCACACTGTCGACGTCGTTGACCGCGTTCTCCAGGGGCTCCCAGGGAGCTCCGTAATCGTTGATCCCGATTCCGGCGAAGACGTATCGCCCGATAGCGACGTCGCCGTCCTTGTCGCTCACCGGTGTTCCGATCTCTCGCGAGCCGCGGTCCTGTGCGACGACCTCCAGAGGCGCACAGCCGACAACTGCCGCTACCGACAACGCCAGAAGCAAGGCAGCTCGTCGGGGAGCGATTGATATCACTGGAACGGTTGGGCCAGGAGCGGTTGGGTCATTCTCTCAAGGTACTACTCGAAGACCGTTGCCGGCATCGTCATGAGAGCTGCGTACAGATCGATGGCGTACCAGAGGTTCGCGATTCGAAGATTCTCGTCGGGTGCATGCTGGTTGTTGTCGTGATTCGCAACGGGCACGACCACGGCGGGCTTCCCGGCGATGTCCGTGAACAGATAGAGGGGCAGGGTGCCACCCATTCCCGGCGCGACGACCAGGGATCCCGGGTAGAACGCCCGGTCCGCCGCCGCGGAGGCCGCAGCCATGATGCTCTGGGCGAAGGGATTCGCCATCGACGTGCGCGACGCGATCGAGCCGCCACCCCCCGTGACCTTCGCGATCCGTGGGTACCGAAGGCGGGTCTCCATGTCCGGATCATCTTCGACGATGTGAAAGCCCTGTCCCTCGATATGACGAACGACCAGCTCCCGGAGCTGCTCCGACGTGTTTCCCTTCACCATGCGAATTCCGAGCGCCGCGACCGCCGTATTCGGAATCACGTTTCGGGCGAGGGAGCCCGTATTTCCGCTCGTGATTCCTCGAACGTTGAGTGCGGGAACGAGCAGCCGTTCCGGGAGGGTCTCGGGCTCACCCTCGGTACGGACGAGTCCGAGTTCTCGCTTCAGCTCCTCGTCCCACTCCGGCATGGCATCGAGAGCGGCTTGTTCCTCAGCCCCGATCGGGTCCGCCGTCTCGTACCAGCCCTCGACGAGCACGTTGCCCTCCTCGTCCTTCATCGACGAGAGGAGGTGGGCCAGGACGTTCCCGGTGTCGGGCGCCCAGTTCCCGTAGTGTCCGGAGTGAAGGTTTCGGGTGGCGCCGTACACGGTGACTTCCATCCCGAACGAGCCTCGAACACCGAACACCAGTTGTGGGCGACCGCTCGCATGCGCCGGTCCGTCGAAGAAGAGCCAGATATCGACGTCTCCGATCACGTCACCCGACATGTCCATGTATGGGCGAAGATTACGTGAGCCAGCCTCCTCCTCTCCGTCGAACATGAAGACCAGGTTCGACGTCGGTGTTACCCCGGCATCAGCGAAGGAGCGAAGTACCGGCAGAATCGCCGCGATCGGTGCTTTGTCATCCCCCGCCGAGCGCGCATAGACGCGCCACTCAGGGTCGACTTCGGCGCCGTCGGCGGGCATTTCGATCGGCTCGCCATCGGCCTCCATCGCGGCCGTATACAGCGTCGGCTCGAAAGGGTCGTGTGTCCAATTCGTGCGATCGGTCGGTTGACCATCGTAGTGTACGTAGATCCCGATCGTGCGGGTGGCTCCCGGCACATCGAGGCGCCCCAGTACCAGGGGCGACCCTCCCTCGATCTCTACGAGGTTCGTCTCTACACCCACCGCGCGCATCTCGTCTCGAATGTAGAGCGCGGCTTCGCGGATCTCGGGCGTGAACGCACGGTTGGGAAAACTCAGGAGCTCAGCGAAATCCCGTACGAGCTTCGGTTCGTTCGCCTCCCGATATGCCCGGGCAACGTCAGGGCCGGACTGGGCGGAAATGGCAACCGGTCCACCTACGCAGGTGAGGAGTGCGATGATCGGAACCAGCCGCAAGGGAT
>JBDGVS010000483.1:0-2471 GCA_039585535.1 Gemmatimonadota bacterium
GTGAAGAACTTCCGCTGGAACGAGTCGCCCATCTTCATGCTCAACAACATCGAGATGATGGGAGCACCGGTTCGGATCTCCTCCGGTGAGTCCTCGGGACTGACCAACACGGTGATCGTGCCGCCACTCAAGGTCCGCGACTTCACCTTCACGTCGCTCTCCGACGCGATCTAACGGGACTACATATGATGAAACTCATGAAGAATGGAGTGCGACTCTCGCTGACGCTTCTGGCCATCACGGTCATCGGTGCGTGCTCCGCGGAGGCCCAGCTCACATTCGAGCAGGCGTCGACGGCGATGGACGCAGCAGAGGCGGAGGCACGCGCCAACGGCTGGAACCTCACGATCCTGATCACGGACGCCGATGGGGTGCCTGTGTATGTGAGACGCATGGACGGCGCCTCGGAGCGGACGTGGGACATCGTCCAGATGAAGTGCCACACCGTGCTCACGGCGGGCATTCCGTCGGGCGACTACGGTCGAGCCCTCGAAGCGGGAACGATGGACTCGATTCCCGGTGGCATCCACTACGACGGGGGTCTGCCGATCCGCTTCAACGGTGAGATGGTCGGCGCGATGGCTGCGAGTGGCGCGCGGGGAGTCGAAGACGCGCAGGTCGTGCTCGCCGGCCTGGCGGCGATCGGCGCGGACGCCCAGCGGTAGACACGCCGACAGAGCCCTGCCTCCGCCGGCAAGCGGAGCGGCAAGGGCCTGATGCTCGGCACAGAAGTGTCAGCAAGAGGGGTCTCCTGTTCAGGAGGCCCCTCTTTGCGCACCCAACGAGGCCAATCAATGCCGCATGAGGACGGGCTCCTGGACCTCACGTGTGCGAATTCACCCTTCCTGGCCCGTCTTATGCATGAAGGGACAGTGATCGATCGATCCCCCCATGCATCCGCAGACCGGAGACTCCCGTGTCGAAACTCACTTTTCTCGGCCGCGCGGGCACGCGCATCGCGCTTCTGGCGCTCACGCTCACAGCCGCCGCGTGCGATCCGATGGGCCTGGCATCACTCTTCGACCGTGCGCCGACCGGAAATTCCGTGCTGACGCTCCTCGACACCGACGGCCGCGAGTTGTCCATCGGTGACGCGGTTCACGGATCGCTCTCATCCGCCGATATCCTGTCGGTCGATGGCTCGCACCTCGAAGCGTGGGCGCTCGATGCCGATGCAGGTGAGACATTCTCGATCGATCTGATCTCCGAGGACTTCGACAGCTACCTGTACGTGGTCGGTCCGGGCTTCGCCGAGGCCCTGCGGGATGACGACGGCGGCGGGGCCTGTCACGCACGCCTGGACTTTACCGTGCTCGAAACGGGTCGCTTCCACGTCGTGGCCAGCACCATGTCGGCGCAAACCGGGACGTACCAGCTACGGGTGTCAGAGGAGCCTCGGGAACGTGCCGCGATGTCGTGTGGAGGGATCGATGGGACCCGACTCTCCGCGCTCCCGACCAACGGTCGTGAGCTCGACCTGGATGTCCCCTCCCACGGCCAGCTACGCGGGAACGAACCGTCCATCGAGAATGGACGCCCGGTCCAGGCATGGACACTCCGCGGTCGTGCCGGTGAGACCCTCGTAGTCTCGCTCGTCGCCGACGCCTTCGACCCGTACCTGTACGCCTTTGGTCCGGGCATGGCGGAGGTCCGGACGGATGACGACGGGGGCTCAGGACTCAACTCCCAACTCACGCTGACCTTCTCCACCGATGGGACGTTCGTGATCGGTGCAGCAGCCCTCAGCGAGGGCGCCGTCGGACCCTACACTGTGAGCGTCGCGGAACCGCTGGACCTCGCGTCACTCGCTACCGAAGGCCGCCAGGTTCAGAGATCCATCGACCAGTACGGGGTATTGTCCGCGACCGACCCCGTGATCGATGGGCGCCCACTTCAAGCATGGGCCTTCGAGGCGCGGGCCGGCCAGTCCGTCATCGTCGACCTGATCTCAGAGGACTTCGACAGCTACCTCCAGATCGTGGGCCCAGGCATGAGCGCCCCGCTCTCGAACGACGATGGCGGCGGCGACCTCCACTCGCGCCTCTCGGTGACCTTCCCGCAGAACGGTACCTATCGGATCGTCGCGGGGTCGCTGGGTGAAGATCAGGGGTCGTACACGCTCCGCATTCGCTGAGGCTCGGGCGGAACGCTGAGGCGACTCGTTCCGCATAGCCAGAGCGCCGCGTCCCCAAGGGGGCGCGGCGCTCCTTCGTGCACACCGACAGTCGAAGAATGTCGATCAGCAGTCTACCGGTTGGCCTCCACCGCGATCTCGATACCGACCTCGTGCCCGACGACCATCGCTGCGGCCCAGCTACCGGCACCGACGCCGTAGTCACTCCGATCGATCTCGAGCCCGGTCTGGAAGCTCGCGACCTCCTCGACCCCTCCGAGCATCTCGCGCATCTCTGCGGGAATGTCCTTCACGCCCAGAAGCCGGATAGGAAGCTCGACCGTGTGGGTCTGATCCT
>JBDGVS010000484.1:0-4324 GCA_039585535.1 Gemmatimonadota bacterium
CACCCCATCGGATCACATCGATCTCATCGGTGGCCTCCAGCTCCGGCCCGAGCCTCCCTTGCTCGATCTGCGCCGCAGCCCGCCAGAGGGATGCTCGCCTGCTCAGGGACTGCAGGGCCGGGACTTCCTCGATCGCCCGGATTCTTCCGTCGATGCCCGCGGTCTCACCCACGGCCATCGTCTCCATGAGATCGGCGAAGGGCTGATAGATGTGCCCGGGATAGCGGTCACGGTACTCCTCGATCGACTCCAGTGCTCCGCTCGAATCAGCAAGAAGCAACCGTATTCGGCTGTGGTTCCAGAATGCCACGGAGGAAGCACCACCCCCACCACTAACAGCCCGTTCCAGTCGAGCCTGGGCTTCCTCGAGACGAGTCCGCTGCCGCAGGATATTGCTGGAGTTGTTGAGTGCAGCAGCGTCGTCGGGGTGGATCTCGAGGAGCGCGTCAAACGCCTCCAGCGCCGCGAGGGCGTCCCCCGTCACATTGCTGTGGTAGTTGGCCTCGGTCAGGTATCGCTCCCGATCCGTGAGTCGGGCTCGATATTGATACGCGAGCGTGGACGCCTCGATGATCAGTTCCCTCGGGCGCGCGGCGTTGAACAGGATCACCGCCATCTTGCGGTGAGCCATCGCGAACTCCGGGTCCAGCGCGATAGCCTCGCGGAGCAGCCGTTCAGCAAGCGCGTAGTCCCCGTCCTCTTCTGCCCGCTCCGCCTGGGTGAGCTTTCGCAATGCTTCGAAGGAGCCTGTCGTCACCTCTTCGAGCGGCGCGTCCAGCCGGATGTCGCGCAGCGACTCGCCCAACTTCTCCCTGAGGCTCTGCGAGAGACGATCGATCGCCGGCAAGAGATCATCGGCACTGGCAGCCTCCTCGCGGAAGCTGACGAGAACCTCACCGGATTGCGGGCTGACGATCCGTGAGACGATCAGGTATCGACTGCCCACCCGCGTCACGTCGCCCTCGATGTACGCCTTGATGTTCGCCCGGAGTGCGACCTCGCGAGCGAAATCACTTCTTCGCCTCCCGTTCGATCGTCAAAGTTGACGAGCAGCACAGGATCCCTCGAATCGAGAACACCTTGAGCTACGAGCGACCCGACCGGACCGACCCCGAGCGCCCACATCGCCAGGTAGGCACCCCCGCTTACGAGGAGCAGCGCCCCGGCCGCGGCACCTCCGAGCAGGGCGTTCTTCCATGTGAAGAGCGCGCGAACGCCGCTGTCAGCCCCCGGAGACGCCGTGGGTGCATCAACGAGGCGCTCCTCGCCCACTCCGGACGCGACCTCGCCCTCTGATGGAGCTGATGATGCCTCGCCCGAAGCACCCGTGCCCCCACCCGGCATTCCCTTCTGAATCACCGCAGTCGCCGTAACGATCGGGAAGCCGATCAACAGCAGGACGAGGGCCATCGTCGGGGTCCAATCCGGTAGCCCGGCGAATCCTGTCAGCACGTCTACCGCATTGAGCACACCCCACGAGGTCGCCAGATAGATACCGACGACCTGCCAGACCGAGCGACGATGCAGCTCGCGGAGGAGTTCCTGCGGTGAGTTCATGGGCGGGGTCAGGAGGGAGAGCGCACAGAATGACGCCCGCAGACCATAACCTCAAGCGCAGTCCACCAACCCGAGACGCGACCCTCGCGTCTGGACACACCACGCCGTCCCGCCGAGCCTATGGCATGTGCGACGCCCACTCCACCATCACCGACACGTCGGATAAGACGCTCCTGACTCCAGGGGAGTGGCGGGCCCGCGAAGCAGCGTACCTCGAGCGCGTGCACGGGTGGACGCTTCCCTACAAGCAGCGTCGCTCGCGCCAGGAGAAGCATCCGGTCCACGACTTCCTCTTCCAGTACTACATGTACTCGCCGGGGAAGCTCGAGACGTGGCACCCTGCCCCGTCAGAGTCTGTCGCGGACTCGCCCGACGCCCGCGGACGCTTCGGTCCTCCGGAGTACCGCGTCGATGCCGGTGTGATCAGGCGGGACCTCAGCGGGCTATCTGATCACCGCAGGGAGCAGCTCGAGGAGGCCGTTGGCGTACTGGTCGCGACGCAGAGCCGACCCGCCAACTTCGGATGCTACGGAGTCCACGAATGGGCGATGGTCTACGGCGGCCACGACATTCGGCACGACGGCGTCTCACCGCTCCGACTGCCTCAGCACGACGTGGACGCCTTCGTCGAGAGTCGACCCGTCGCGTGCAGTCACTTCGATGCATTTCGATTCTTCGCGCCCGAGGCGAAACCGCTGAATCGTATCCCGCTCGAGTGGACGACCCGTCACACGATGGAGCAGCCTGGCTGCATCCACGCCAACATGGATCTCTATCGGTGGGCGTACACGGCGATGCCCTGGATCGGTAGCGACCTCCTGCTGGACTGCTTCGAGCTTGCCGCGGAGCTTCGCGTCCTCGACATGGAGGCCAGTCCCTACGATCTGAGTGAACTCGGCTTCGAGCCGGTCCGGGTCGAGACGGCGGAGGGGCGAACCGAGTATCAGCGTCGGCAGAGAGAACTCAGCGAGCGGGCGAGCGTGTTGCGTGCTGATCTCATTGAAGGGATACGAGGCGTGCTCTCCGCATAGAGCGGCATCCTGCTCACATCAGCACCAGAACCATCCCGATATCGAAACCGGAACTCAGACCTCGCAGGTCGAAACGATCGGGTCCAGAGAAAGGCTAGCGCTGCGTCCATGATCGCAGCCCGCGTTCGCTCTGCTTTCCCTACCTTGCGTATCGGCTCCGGTCCGATTTGGAGCAGAGGCCCGTCGAATCTGACATGATCGGAGAGTGTTCTGAATGATCCACATGCGTAGCTGTGCGACCCTTCCCCTCGTTGGAGTCCTGCTGGCCACACTGCTGGCCGTGGGACAGCCGGCGCTGGCCCAGGAAGCGTCTCCCACGAGCGGGAAGCCGAAGCTGGTCCTCCAGATCACCGTCGATCAGTTCCGGGGCGACCTGCCGACACGGTACATGGACCGACTCGGTGAGGGCGGGCTGCGCTATCTGCTGGAAGGGGGCATCCATTACAACAACGCGCATCACGGCCACGCGAACACGGAGACCATCGTCGGCCACGTGACCCTCGCCACGGGCGCCCAACCCGCGGCCCACGGCATGATCGGCAACATCTGGTTCGACCGCACGACTGGGATCACGACCTACAACATCGAGGATCCCGACTATCACCTTCTGACGGAAGGTGCCGATATCGATGACGCCACGGAGATCGATCCTACGCAGAGGGCCGCCACCAGCGACGGTCGGTCACCCATGGCCATCCTGACGACCACGTTCTCCGATGAACTCGCCTCGTTATCTTCGGGGTTTCGGTCAAGGACCGCGGAGCGGTGTCGATGGCTGGACACGCCGGGAAGGCCTTCTGGTTCTCGAAGGCAACGAACCAGTTCGTGACCAGTAGCTACTACTACGACGAATATCCTCAGTGGGTCACGGACTGGAACGCCAGAAAGATTCCCGAGAGCTATGCGAACACAGCCTGGGGATTGCTTCACCCGATCGACAGCTACCTGTTCGGCGATCAGGACGATCAGGCGTGGGAATCCGAACTCGGCAGCTACGGCCGCACCTTTCCCCATGAGTTCACGACGCCCGAGAACCCGTACTTCTCGACCTTCCTGACGATCAGCCCCGCAGGCGACGAGATAACCACGGACTTCGCCAAGACCGTCATCACGGAGGAAGGACTGGGGAACGACGAGGTCACCGACTTCCTGGGCGTCAGCTACTCCGCGACCGACTACGTCGGCCACTTCTTCGGCCCGTCCAGCCTGGAGTCCGAGGACAACATCTTGCGGCTCGACCGGACGCTCGCGGATCTCTTCGCGTATGTGGACCAGGAAGTCGGGCTCGAGAACACGCTGATCGTGTTGTCGGCGGACCATGGCGCTCCCGAGGCTCCGGGCTATCTGGCGAGCCTCGGCATCCCGGCCGACTACGTCTCACCTGACGAGTGGGACACCGACCCCGCGATCGCGCGGATCAAGAATGAGTTCGGCATCGAAGGGGAAATGATCGAGGGGTACGACCACCCCTACCTCTATTTGACCAACGACATCATCAACGACCCCGACATCGACCTCGCGGCGCTGGAAACCGCGATCGCCGAAGAACTCGTGGCGTTTTCCGCGGTTTCCTATGCGGTGCCCAGCACCTCACTCAAGCGCGGGACGGTTCCCGACAATGGGATGACGCGAGCGGTCCTGAACAACTACAACGCTGCTCGGTCGGGCAGCATCTATGTGGTGTTCAACCCTGGCTGGTTCATCAATAACCTGGACGGGCTGTCGGTAGCTACCGT
>JBDGVS010000485.1:0-2468 GCA_039585535.1 Gemmatimonadota bacterium
GGGGTCGACATCACCGCCATGCGCGACGCCCAGGAGAAGCACGACCCTCCCCCCGTCGGACGCCGGGGCCGAGTCGAGGACGTGGCCGCGACCGTGGCCTTCCTGGCCTCCGATGACAGCACGTTCTACACCGGCTCCGATTTCGATCTCGACGGCGGGATCACGGCAGGAATGAAGGTCCCAGGGGACATCCCGGGCACCCCCCAAGCCAAGGGCGGTCGGCCCTGAAGGCGAGCCGCCGCTGCCACAATCCCCGTAAAAATCACCCCCTCCGCAATCTGTAAAGGAGCGAAGCATGGCACGCGCAATGATGTTGGTGGCCTCGAACTCGACCGATTTCGAACGAATCGACGATTTCAACGAGTGGTACGCACTCCATGTCCAGGAGCTCCTCTCCCTCGACGGAATCCGGTCCGCCACGCGCTGGGAGCCCTCGCCCCATCAGCTGGTGCCCGGGACGACCGGAATCGATGGCCGGCGCTTCCTCGCCCTCTACGAAATCGAATGCGACGACGTCGAAGTCGTGCGCAATCAGATCCGGGACTCTTCGCCCGAGCGGAGCCACAGCGAGCTGCTGGAACTCGACCCGCTTCCGATCACGATTCTACTCGAGAACCTCGGCGAGTGGAGTGCATAGCAGGGAGCCCAATCGCGGCGGGCGGGATCCCCATTCGGGCCGACCGCTGTGCCCCGCGACAAGGCTGGGTGTCGTGGTACGATTTTCCAAATGGTGACGCCCCTCTACGACGATCTTCCCGCAGACCCCGACGCTGTCTTTCAGCTGATCCTCTCCACCGGCGCACGCGGAGGCGACCTCGTGCGTCTCTACCAACAGCTCCGGACGCTGGCCCCCGTATTTCAGGCCGACTTTCCTCGGCTGAACAATCCATGGGCGATCACGCGTCATGCCGACGACGAACTCCTCGTCCGAAACGCCGCACTGATCAAAGACGACCGTCAGCTCGTCATGTCCGGAATCGGTCAGGGAGGCGCTTTCATCGAGGCCATGCGCGGGATGTTCTCTTTCATGCCCCCACCACGGCACACGGAGCTACGGGGGCTCGTCAATCGCGGATTCACCCCGCGATCGGTCCGTGCGCTCGAACCAAACGTCGAGAAGCTCGTCGCCCGTCTCCTCGACGAAAAAATGGTGGACGGGGAAATGGATCTGGTTCGCGACTACGCCTTCCGAGTGCCAGTGACAGTGATCTGCGAACTCCTGGGCGTCCCGATCGAAGAGATCGGGCGAATCGAAGATCTATCCCGCACCTTCTCCGAACGCGCCGACGAAGCCAACTCACTCACGCCCGAGATGGAAGCCGCCGGAAACGACGCCGCCCAGGCCTTCATGGACTTCATGCAATCGCTGATCGAAGCACGCAGGGCTTCCCCGAAAGACGATCTCCTCTCGAGGCTGATCGCGATTCAGGCCGAAGCGGGCACCGCCCTCACCGACGAAGACATCGTTTCGACGGCGCTCCTCCTCTTCCAGGCCGGACACGAGACGACCGCCAACATGATCGCGAAGGGTGCACTCGCCTTGATCCGCCACCCGGAACAATTGGCACTCCTTCACGATCGTCCCGAAATCGCCCAGAACGCGGTCGAAGAACTTCTCCGCTTCGACACCTCCGTCCAGATGACCACCAAGTTCGCCGCGGCGGACGTTCCCTTTCACGATCGAACGATCAAGAAGGACGATCCCGTAATCTTCTTCTGGGGGGCCGTCAATCGCGACCCCGCCCGGTATGCGGACCCGGACCGCCTCAACCTCGAGCGAGAAAAGATCGATCACCATAGCTTCGGGATGGGCGCCCATTTCTGCCTGGGCGCCTCACTCGCCCGCCTCGAGCTCAAACATGCCTTCGGCGCCCTCGCTCAGCGCCTACCGACCCTGCGACTCGCGGGGGAGCCCGTCTACAAGGGACAGCTCCACGTCCATGGTCTCTCCTCCCTCCCGGTGAACTGGTAGCCGGGGATCGAAGTGTCACTGTGATCGCGGAAAGTCCGTCCGGGGACCGGCGCCCCTCCCCGGGTTTTCGAGTATCCTATTTCTTTGATTCGCGGCCTCGGTCTGTTCCGTGGCGTCGAGATCGGCCCTGCCAGCGAACCGATCGGGCTTCACGAGCATCGATCAGGAAGTCAGATCCTGCGCGACGAGCCTGCAGGACCCCCATCGACGAGAAGCACCAGCGATTCGCTGCCCAGGAGAATTCCATGTTCCGACGACCTCTCACGATCGCTGCGCTCTTTGTGCCCCTCTTCCTCACGCTCGCCGCGATCCCGGTCTTCGCAGAGGATCTGAAGATCTCGAATGGCTGGGTGAGCCAACCCATTCTCGACGAGGATCCTCCGGCCTATTTCGTCGTTCAGAATTCGGCTTCCGAGTCGCGTACGATCGTTGGTGCAACGAGCCCCGTGTGCGAAAGCATCTCGATTCGGCGGGCGGTCGTGAGCGGAGGCAGCGA
>JBDGVS010000486.1:0-2457 GCA_039585535.1 Gemmatimonadota bacterium
ATTGGAGCCCACGTGGACTGGGCGGGACTTCGCGTCGGTGGGCAGTACCTCGGCTCCAATCATCACTGGCCCAAGGACGGGCACGACTCGGAGTACATGAAGCCCAAGTGGGGGATCGTAGCCTCGCTGGCAGTGTGTCCCGGAGAGCCGGGCTTTCGCTGCCGTCCGCGCATGATGCGACGCACCGAGCCAGACACGATCTATCTCCCGCCGCCGCCGCCTGACACGATCGTGATCAATACCGGGAGAGAGGCTGGGCCTCGGTTACAGGGCGTACCAGCCAGCGTGTGCCTTTCCACGGGACAGAATCTCCCGATCCAGATTACTTCGATGGGCGACACGCTCGTTGGGCCGGAGGCCGTACCGATTCGGGAGCTGGGGCCGGGCCTGGTGTTCGCCGGCTCCTACGCCGGTGCAGCGTTTTGGTACCAGGACGACCAGGTCATCGTCTTCGAGGGTGCTGACTTCGGCAAGTCGGAAGACACCTTCCCGATAGACTGTGGACAGATCTTGCGGGTTGGCATCCACCAGGGCGTGCCGGTCTTCGCCGTGGTCAGCGCCAGTCGGCCCCTCGACGTGATCTTCATTCCCGTTCGCCCCGGCGTGTGGCACCGATACGAGCGCGGCCTCCGGAGGTCCCCCGAGGCAGGGAGTTAACGCGCTACGCGTTGCTCCACGACCCGGTTGCTGGCGTTCAGCACAGCCTTCACCGCGGCGCTCGGAAGATCCTCTTCGCGCTCGCAGGGAGCTGCCCCCAGGAGACGGTACGTGTCCGCGCCGGCGTGGCCGTTCACCCGGGTCACCACGACCCAGCCATCGAAGGCGCGCACAGCCTTTACTCCGACCACCTCGAGCGCGATCGGACTCTCCGAGATCGCTTCGACGCTGGAGAGCGTGGCGATCAGCGTGGCCTGGGAAGCTGCCTTCAGGACACCCTGTTGTGTCTCCAGGCACGAAACCGTGCCTTCGTAGGATTCGCCGCCCCACTCGAGCCTGACGGACACGCGCCCTGACCCGTCGGGCGTTGTCACATGTTCCAGATCATCGAATCGAAGGCGGGAGCGAAGCTTGTTGATCGTTTCCATTCGATCCCGATTTGGGCCTGAGGGGGGGCACCGGTGAAAGTGCGCTTGGAGGGAGGGCCGTCGCAAGAGAATACTGCAAATCTCGTGCCCCACGCTGGCGCCAGGGCCCGGACTGGCGCCGGTCAGCCGCGGAGGTACGCGACAGGGACATCGGGGAGCGTGTCCACGTCCGTCTTGGGTTCGAGTAGCGAGACGCGCAGGTGGGCGCGCTCTGCGGCCCGAGTCGTATCGGCCAACACCTCGGAAGTGCTCCAGGGGATTCCTTCGAAGAGTTCCGGTCGCGACTCGTTGAGCCCGATGAGGTAGTAGCCTCCGTCCGTCGCCGGCCCGATGACGACGTCCGCGTCCTCTAGTGCCTGAACAGCCTGTCGAATGGTCCCGGCGTCGAGGCCGGGAATATCCGTCCCGACGACGACCACACAGGCCGCGTCTTGCAGCGTCTCTCGAACCGCGGCGCTCATCCGGTCTCCGAGATCCCCCGGGCTCTGGGTCCGAAAGTCGATTCCATCCTGGCCGAGCCAACCTTCAACTGCGGCGAGGGCCTGCGGAGTGGGCGGGGTTACATACACGCGGGTGGCCCATGGCCCATGCCGTACCGCATCGACCGTTTCACGCCCGATCGTCCGATAGATGCGGGTTGCCTCGTCTGCGCCCACATCCGCGGCCAGACGGGTCTTAACCTGGCCCGGGACCGGCGCCTTGGCGAAGACCACGACAGCTACACGATTCCGGCCCTCCTCGTGGGGGCGGTACCAGCGCGCCAGCCTGTCCGGAGACGCTCCCATCCGAAATCGGACAATCAGTATGATGTTCCTCAGCCATGCTCGGATTCTCCCCTCGCGGGCGTACCGCCGGGCGCTCGTGGGGAGCGTCGCCGGGAGTCGTACCCGCCGACCCACCGTGCGGAGTCGGTCGATCACGCCGACATCTTCCATGAGCCCCCAGTCGGGGTGGCCTCCGATACGCTCATAGAGCGAGCGAGAGACGATGAGCCCCTGGTCTCCGTAGACCAATCCGGTGAGTCGCTCCCGTGCGCGCTGACCGAACTCGATCGACCGGCGGAACGGCCCTGTGCCCTCCAGCTTGAAGGTGAAGTGCGCGAAGTCCTGCGGGGACGCACCGGCCAGGAAATCCCGAAGCGCTGCGGCGGCCTCATGCGTGAGGCGGCAATCCGCGTGTACGAAGAAGAGCCAGTCGGCCCGTGTCGCTCCGGCTCCGGCGAGGAGTTGCTCACCTCGCCCGGCGGACGTCTCGACGACCGTCACTCCTTGTGATCGGGCGATCTCGGCGGTGCCGTCTCCGGATCCACCGTCTACGACAACGACCTCCGTAACGAGCCCTGTGAGCCGATCCAGGTCTTCGAGTAGTCGAG
>JBDGVS010000487.1:0-2454 GCA_039585535.1 Gemmatimonadota bacterium
GTTGTTGCCGAAGTCGAAGGTCCCGACCAGCAGGTCGCCGATCATCCGCAGCTCGGTTTCGAAGGCGCCTTCATCGATGTATTCGGAGCCCAGTCGCTCGACCGTCCAACTGCCGAGGTATGCCGCGGCTTCCTCTGGCGACATCGTCACCCGGATCGTCGGGTCCACCTCGATGACGAGGTCGACTGCGATGTCGCCCCACTGCATGCGCAAATCCGCACCGTCGCGCCGGACCGTGGTGAAGGACCAGCTCAGGGTTTCCGCCGAGTCCGCAGCTCGGCGCGACTCGATCCCGATGCGGATCTGATCGTCCGAGGGCCTTGGGTGAGCCGTGTGGTAGAGGTCATCGCGCGGGTCGAGAACCAATTCCCAATCCTCGGGGCTGGCTACCATCCACACCGACCACCTGCCGGAGGGCACGTGGGTCCCCGAGAGCACGAAGTCCTTTGTGGATTCGATGGTCGTAGCCGTATTGGCGCCCGGCGTCCAAGCCTGACCCCAGGGAATCTGATCACCGAAGAGATCGACGCGTACATCTCGTCCACGCAAAGAAGGCCGTGAGTAGTCGATCGTGATCGTCGTTCCGTCGATCGTCTGCGACACCGTGGCGGCCTCGCTCGCGAGGATCTGAGCTCCGGCCACCTCGGGGAGCAGCCCGACCGCTGCCACAAGAAAGACGCGGGCAGCCGTGTCTCTGAATCGCATCCCGGCGGACCCGCGCCTCGTCAGTTGCCTGGTCCCGGCGGTGGAGGCGTGATCATGATGTGTGCTCCGGCGGTGCCCGGGAACATCAGCCACGGAGCGCCCGGTCCGGTCGGAGCCATCGGCAGTCCCGTCTCTTCGGGCGTGGCCCACGGCGTATAGATGACCCAACGGAGGAACGGGTTCATCACGGCGCCAGCCGCCTCGTCGTAGCCGTCTCCGGTCATGGCATAGAGGGTGGCTGGCTTCTCCGGCATGGCGAGCGTTCCAGCGTCCGCCTCCGCCCACCGACGCTGCGCGAGTTCGCCGGAGTCGGTGACGCCTTCGGCGCGCAGTTCACGACCGCGGGCCATGAACGGATCCAGCGACTCGTGATAACAGGCGACGCTCCAGCCATCGCGATTGGGATCGTCCGCCAGGCAAATGAGGCCATTGGAACCCTGGCGAAGGGTGGTCATCGACCCGTCCGCGCTGAAGCCGAAAACGGTAGCGTCTGCGCGCTCCATGGCCGGCGCTGCTGCGACCGCCTGGGCAATCTGAACTTGCGCGGAAGGAGTCGTCTGAGCTGACCCGGTCGTCGGGAGGGTAACGAGCACCCCCGTGAGGGCGGCGAGATAGGGCAGGCGGCAACGCATATGGGATCTCCGGCAGTGGCGTGAGGAGAGACGATAAGTAGGTGGGCCCCGGCGGACCATTGCCCGTCAGGGTTCGATACCGAACCGGAAGGTACTACGGTCTCCCTCGGCTGAAGATCCGGGGAGCGCAGGGTGCTGCGGTTCTGACCTGCCCTACTCGCGAGACCTTGATTTGGGCGGTTGAGCCATCCACGTTGGCGAATCGAATGAGGGTCACCGGCTCGCTGAGCCGAAGCCAGGATGGACACCATGGAATTGAAGCTCCGTCGTGCGTTGGTTTTCGTTTTGGGCGGACTCGGTGCCTGCGGGGGGGAGGAGCCTCAGGAGGTTCCGGACTTCACGAGTGACGGCTCTACCGAGCAGTTGATCGCGCGCGCCTTGCAGTTTGAGTTGCCCACAGACTACACGCCGCCTCCCGGTGAGGCCTTGCATCATCAGACGGCGGGCTTTGCCAAGACCCTCTGCTCCGGGGTGTTCATTACCGGGCTCGACGCGGACGACGCGGCAGCGAACGTCGGAGGGTTCATCTCGCCGTTCGAGGAGCGTCACCATGTGGTCGACACCGTCATCGACTACGAGCGAGAGATGGTGGCGCTGACCCTGCCGGATGGAGTGACGCGCACTGCGCGGCGGTATGGGAACCAGGGCTGTGTCGCGCATCCGATCGGCGAGGATTCGGTCTTCTTCGAGCCGAGCGAGGTGGCCCGGAATCTTCCCGCGGCGGCGAGCACCCCGTGGCCGATGGGCGACATCCTCTCCGACGAGCCGTGGCCCGCCGAGATCGACATGGCCAAAGTCGAGGAGGCGCTGGACGTCGGGTTCGGTCCGGCCGAGGCCCGGACCCTGGGACTCGTGGTCACCTACAAGGGTCGTGTACTCGGTGAGCGGTACGGCGAGGGTATCGACATCCACACGCCGCTCGAGAGCTGGTCGATGACCAAGAGCCTGACGGGCACGCTGGTCGGCATCCTGATCGAGAGAGGCGTCTACGACCTGTGGGATCCCGCACCGTTCCCCGAATGGCAGGGTGTGGGTGACCCGAGGCAGGAAATCCGCATCGGGGACATCATGCGCATGTCCAGCGGCCTGCGTATCAAAGCACCCGCCGATCCGGACT
>JBDGVS010000488.1:0-2451 GCA_039585535.1 Gemmatimonadota bacterium
CTGCGCGATCCGATGGTGCCCGTGCTCGTCGATGCCTTCACCAACGCGGGGATCCTCGACTCGCCCCACAGCTTCGAACGATTCGGGGACGGGAGCGTGCTCGCGACCTTCCAGACGTCTGGGGCTGGGAGCGGAGATCCGGGTGGCATCGCCAGACTCGACCCGCAGGGCCGCATGCTCGCCTCGAGCTCTGCCGCGCCGGGAGGCGAAGGCATGCGTCCCTACAGTCTGGCGATCGTTCCGGAGCTGGATCGTGTCGTCACGGGAAGTGCCGATATGCGAGGTGTCGTCGACAGCCGAGCCGTGCAGATATGGAGGGCCAGCGATCTGGCGCTCCTCCATACGCTCGACTTCCCCGAGGAGTGGGGGCCGGCCGCCGAGCCCCGAGTGCTGACGGACGGTCGGACCGTGTTCGTAGCCACCTTCGGTTGCAGCCTTCTCCGCGTAGAGGGTCTGGAAACGGAGGAGCCGACGTTGTCACGCGCCTTCGACTTCGGCGGCGAAGGGTGTGCCCTTCCGGTTGTGGCCGGCCGCTTCTGGATCCAGGCGGTCCCGGGAGTGAACGGGCTGGTGGCATTGGATATGAGCGACCCGGATGAGCCCATCGAGGCCGCCCGCCTGACCCTGGGTCCGGAGGATTGGCCCCACTGGATCTCGCTGTCGCCCGACGGCCAACGCATCGTCGTAACCGGATACCGCGGCACCCGTCATCGGGTGCTCATCGTCGACCTCGACCCCGAGTCGGGCCGGATGGAGGTCGATCGTTCCTTCGGCTCACCCGAGGACGCCGAGCCCGGTATCTCCTTCGACCGACCCGAGTGGCCGCACGGAAGCACCGGTCCGGCCGATCCTCACGGGGCTGTGTTTTCGATCACTCCTGGCGGCTGACCTTCCACTCGTCATAGCGCATCCGGAGGGTCATCACCGGGTTTCCGTTCTCGTGGGGCTCGATGTTCTCGTCTGTGACGTCGATGTACATCGCGTACTCACCGTCATTGAAGGACTCTCCCTCGGGATCGTCACGGTCCGCGGCAAGGATGTAGGCCACGTGAGCGTTCCGACCGTCGCACGGGGCGTCGGGCACCGGTTCGGTCTCGCACGTGCAGCGGCTGTCCCCACCTGCAGCGTCGGCGGCCTCCATCGCGGCCATCACCTTGTCGGTCATGTCCCCGGACGTTTCTTCGAGGGCGCGGGCCGCGTTCATCACGACGGCGTCGGACGCGAGGATGTTGCCCTGAACCGAGTAGTAGATGTCCGTACCGGAAACGCGTCCCTGTCGTGAGAGTGACGCCGCTCCGTTACCGCTGCCGGAGAAGCCGATCGAGCGTCCTTGAATGTCGATGATGCCGAACTGGCGACGTTCGATGTCGGGATCCGCTCGCAGCATGTCCAGAATCAGACGTGGGTCCGTGCCTGCCTTGAGCTGCTCGTAGACGAGAGTCTGATTCGCTCGCGTCGCGTCGACGCCCGCCTGAGCTGCCGCTACGCCGACGCCTGGAACGACGATCGCCTGGACGTCCATGAGGCCCTTGGCGGGGAAGTTCGCGAAGCGTGCCTGAGCGACACATGTAGCGGAGGCAACCACCACTCGCCCCGTGCGAATGTCGATCGCGATCACGGACCACGTCGCCGAGGCAGGGGCTGGCAGGGCGGCGAACGCCAGAGTGAGGAGCAGCGAACCCATCAGCAGGCTCGATTTTGTGCGACGCATGGAGACTCCCTGTACGCGAACGAAGAAGGGCGGACAGGTCATCGACCCGTCCGCCCCGACATCATGTCGCTCCGAGTGCCTCGTCGCTACCCGTTGCCGCCCTCTTCTTCGGCGTGCACGGCGATCCACGCATCGGCGAAGTGACCGATCTGTCGCATGAGAGCATTGCCAACGGCGTCGGAGGCGCCACCCTCGGACGAGGCCCCGATTTCCGAAGAGAACCAGGTCACGGCCTCGGGCAGGGTGATCTGCGTGTCACGCAGCATCTGAGCCGACTGCTGGACACGGAGTCCGACGGACCAGGCGATCGAACCGCTGGCTCCGTTCGATCCGCCGGCACAGTCGAGTGTTACGCGCAGCTCCGGCATCGCGGGGTGCGTCAGCATCTCTTCCATCGTCAGGACCCCGACCTCGGAATCCAGGAGCTTGAGAGAGACGTCCGCTTCGTACGCTGCGGCCGAGACTCCAACGCCTTCACAAGCGTCGTGGACCTCGAAGCGGACGAAGACGCCGCCCAGGTTCTCGAGGGTGTAGCGATTCCAGTCCGTATCCTGGCCGTGAGCAACCGCAGGCACGAATGCCGCCGTGACCAGACCGAGAAGGACCGAGTACTTCATTCCGTTCGATTTCATTCGGTTTAGTTACCGCCGCTCGAGCCCGACCCGCAGGACTGGCAGTTGTGGTTGTTCTTGGATCCGAGCTTCTCGAGAAGCGCGATGGTGGCCGGGTGCGGCTGGGCA
>JBDGVS010000489.1:0-2445 GCA_039585535.1 Gemmatimonadota bacterium
GCTGCGCCGAGACCGGGGCGCGGCTGAGACCTTCCTTATCGACGACGAGGCCCCCAAGGCCGGGGACTGGTTCCAGAATCCCGATCTGGCCCTGACGTTCCGGCGTGTCGCCGAGGGTGGTCCGGAAGTCTTTTACGGCGGCGACCTCGGCCGCGAAATCATCGGCGGGCTCGACGAGCTCGGGGGGTATCTCACGCTCGACGATCTCGCGAGCCATGAGGCCCGTTGGGTCGAGCCACTGAGCGTCGATTACAACGGATACACCCTGTGGGAGCTACCTCCGGCGGGCCAGGGCATCGCGGCACTCCAGATGCTCAAGATGCTGGAGGGGGTCGACTTCTCCACGATGGACCACAACTCGACCGAGTACCTGCACACGCTGATCGAAGCGAAGAAGCTCGCCCACGCCGATCTCGATCGGTACATCGCCGACCCGGATCACATGGACGTCCGGCCCGAAGCGCTGCTGGACCCGGGCTACCTCGCAGGCCGAGCGTCGATGATCGACCCGACAAAGGCTGCCGATCGTCCCGATCCCGGCCACCTCGCCACCGATTCGGAGACCATCTACCTGACGGTCGCGGATCGAGATGGCAACATGATCTCCTTCATCAACTCCGTGTACGGCTACTTCGGGTCGCGCGTGGTGATTCCCGGTACCGGGCTCATCCTGCAGAACCGTGGAGGCGGCTTCACCCTCGAAGAGGGGCACCCGAACCGGATCGCCGCCAACAAGCGTCCGCTCCACACGATCATTCCTGCCTTCGTGACGAAGGACGGCTCCCCGTGGCTCTCGTACGGAGTAATGGGCGGGTCCATGCAGCCTCAGGGACACGTACAGGTGCTGCTCAACATGGTCGAGTACGATATGGACCCGCAGGAAGCGATCGACGCAGCGCGCTTTCGTCACTTCAGCGGTACCCGCGTAGCGATCGAGAATCTGGACCCCGAGGTTGCCGCCGAACTCGAAGCGCTCGGCCACGAACTTCGAGACCCGCTCGGTGTTGCGTTCGGTGGTGGCCAGGCGATCCTCAAGCTGCCCCGTGGTTGGGCAGCGGCGTCGGACCCGCGTAAGGACGGCATGGCGGCAGGCCGTTGAGCGACGCCGACTTCGTCATTCCGTTCGAGAACCTCCCAGAGGGGTTCGCCGAGAGCATAGAGGAATCGCCAGCCGTGCCTGCGACCCCCCGCCCTGCAGCCACGATCGTCCTGCTCCGCGACGGAGCAGCCGGTATGGAGCTGCTCCTGATGCGCCGAAGCCGCAGGGCCGGCTTCGTTCCGGGGGCCTACGTGTTTCCCGGCGGCCGTGTCGACGGAACCGATTCGACGCCCGCCGTCATCGATAACCTCGATGGCCTCACGTCGACCGGCGCCGCTACGCGGCTCGAGCTTCACGACGCCGAGCCACCGGCGATCTCGTACTACCTCGCCGCACTGCGAGAGGCGTTCGAGGAGACCGGAATCCTGGTCGGACTGCGCGACGACGGATCAGCTCCACCGACCGCCGCCGAAGATCCGGTGGTGGACGCGATCCGCGACGACCTGATGCAGGATCGCATCGCATTCGCCGACGCGATCATACGTCTGGACTGTCGCATCGCCGGGCACGCGATCGAGTACATCGCGCATTGGATCACACCGGAGCCGGAGCCCCGCCGTTACGACACACGCTTCTTCGCAGCGAAGGTCTCCGGCGACGCGACCCCGATCGTGGATCCGCGAGAGATGACCGACGCTCTCTGGGTCACCCCTGCCGACGCACTCGATCAACTCGACCGGGGCGAGCTGCCGATGGTCTTCCCCACGATCAAGACAATCGAGCAGCTCACCGGCTTCGCGGACACAGACCAGGCTCTCGCCAGCTTCGCGGACCGGCCGGTCCGCACGATCCTGCCGACGCTCGTCGTGACACCGACCGGAGTCGGTCTGCAGATCGACGACTGACCTTTTTCCTTGCCCGGGCGGTAGCACGGGGAAGAATTACCGGAAGCCAGCTCGAACGGCCGGGAAGCACGTCCCGAGGTCCCGAGCCCTCTCAGCCCACGCAGCGATGATCAGGTCTTCGATCACATTCGCGCTCGTCGCCACCTGCCTTCTTGGCGGAACCCGCGCGGCCTCCGCCCAGGCACCCCTCGAGGTCCTGTACGGCTTCACGCTGATCGATGGCACTGGCGCGCCCCCGCTCGAGGACGCGGCGATCGCGATCCGTGGTAACGAGATCGTCGCAGTCGCCAGCCGCCTCGACCTTCTGTCGGGACCCGATGCCCCACGAGACGCGATCGTCACGAACCTCGGCGGCGGCTACATCGTCCCCGGGCTGATCGACGCGCATGTGCACCTGGCCACCGTACCGAACCGACAGGCTGCAGAGGCACGCCTCTACCGCATGCTCTACGGCGGTGTGACGGCGGTGCGCGACATGGCCGGAGACGGGCGCGCGCTGGC
>JBDGVS010000490.1:0-2434 GCA_039585535.1 Gemmatimonadota bacterium
CACCGTCGGATCCAGCGTCGGGTCTGGACTGACCAGCTCGAACTGGTCCCGACCCTTGTGATAGAAGCGGTACTCGCCGTGGACGGTAAGCCCATCGGTGATGTGGAAGATCGGTGCGACACCGACCACCATGTAGAAGCCCGGATCGAAGGTGACCTCGCGCTGAGTCGATACCGGTGGCATCGCGAGTTCGAGGGGAGCCACACGCTTCACCAGCGTCGTTGAGCCCTGGATGCCGTATCGTCCTCCAGCCGACAAGCCGAACTTCTGCCCGAAGCGAAGCATCGCGGTGGCTCCGCCTTCGAAGTCCATCTGCGCATCGCTCCGACCCACATCGAGAAGAATTTGTGGATCTTCGTTCATGCCCGTCGGCAGCCGGGTGAGGAAGCTCGCGGTCAGCTGGTAGCGGAACCAAGGACCGGCGGCGTGCAGCGCACTCCGCTCGGTCGGGTAGGTCTCCTGGGTCGACCACTCAGGGGTGAGGTTGTCGAGAAGCCGCACCCGAGCGGAAAGTTCGAGGTCCCCGGCGCCATACAGGAATTTCCGTCCCTGGAGCGCGGCCGCCTCGATCCCGCTGCCCGCCACGGAGGGGAGGAGCGGAAAGCCATCTGTCGTGAGCACGTCGGTGCCCAGGGCGAGAGGGGCCAGCCCTGAGAGGCCTGCCGCGACCAGCTCCGCGGAGAGCTGCTGGGCCTCCTGACTCAGGGCGTCGGCTGCTTCCGATCCCACGAGGGGGAAGTACGGAGTGGCCGTGTATGCGCTCTGCATCGAAGAGGAGAATGTCGACGTGCGCCCCGACAGCGCCTGGGCGTCAGAGCACGCCGTGCTCGGGCCTGGAGCGCAGGCGGTCAGCGCGTTCTGCGCGGCCAGTACGTCGGCGGTCGCAGCGCTGCTCAGGAAGGAATCGACTCCCGAACGATTACTGATCGTTGGATTCAGCCCGAGATTCCCGTTGATCGAATCGGGAGCGAAGTACTGATCGATCACGGTGCGTGTCTGGACCCAGGGAAGGACAGCTCCCAGTGTCAGCCAGTCGAAGACTCCGACGCTGGCCCCGAAGTCGATCGTCGTGATGTCCTGGGTGACTCGGCCGTCCGTCGAACCCAGGATCGGGTCGAAGTCGGCCAGCCCCGTCACGTTCTGGACCGCGTCCTGAAGCGTCGGCATCCCTGGGTACAGGGAAAGAGACGTCGGATCGGTCAGGTCCTGCCCCAGCTTCTCGAGCGGCTCACTTCCGTCGGGGAGGCGACCGAAACGGGTGTCCCAGCGGGAGAAGATCACGCCCAGTTGGAGTCGCACACGACCGTGTGGGACCAGCGTCTCGTCCACGACAGAACCCGTACGGGCCTGCTGCGCCGCAGCCTCCCCGGACACCATCGCCAGGAGGAGAAAAATCGGCCAGATCCGGCAGCCGCGTCGCATTCCGAGGTCGAGAGAAATCAGGGGGCGAAAGGCCGTGGGGAAGGGTGTCCGAGACGAAGCCGCGAGGGGTCGTTCGGCCTGAGAACATAAGGGTTTACGGGAATCCGAGGAACTCGGTTCCCCCCTTCCAGCGCCATTGACCCTATTCGGCCTTCTTCCTAGCTTCTCTCTCGCGTCACGTGCGGGAATAGCTCAGTTGGTAGAGCACAACCTTGCCAAGGTTGGGGTCGCCGGTTCGAGTCCGGTTTCCCGCTCTCGTGATCGGGGGGTGGCAGCTTTCGCTGACCACCCCCCACGCGTTTCTGGCGCCGTGGCCAAGTGGTAAGGCAGAGGACTGCAAATCCTTTATCCCCGGTTCGAATCCGGGCGGCGCCTCTACAGATTGGGTACAAAACCCGCCCAGAACGCCCCGGCCAAACAGGTCGGGGCGTTCTTCGTAGTCAGGCGCCGCCCGGATTCAGCGTCTTCGACACCGAAGACGCGCCACGCGCAAAGCGCCGGGCAGACCCGCAGCTTCGACTCGAGTTGCCCACCAGCCGATGCGAAGCGAGGCATCCCCACCCAGCCCTCCACCGAGAGGGGCGAGGATCGCGAAGCGACCGCAGCCCAATCCGGGCGGCGCCTCTTCTGTAAGTGATTGCAGGACAGGAGAAAACCCTCGGTCGTCCTGACCGGGGGTTTTCTGTTTTGGTCCAGTTCTTTGTCCAATAAGGCGCAGGGATTGGACCAAATAGCCCTATGCTCGACTCGTGATAGACACGACCGAGGGGTCGGCGGGCTCCTCCGCTGTCCACGGCTCTGCCACCAGAGCATCGAGGTCGTCGGGCGTAACGTGCTTGTAGTGGTGCCTGAGCACCCGCTCGCTGGTGCCGAGGAAGTCTGAGATCAGGGACATCGACTTACCCGCAAGGATCAGCCGCGTGGCGCAGTAGTGCCTCAACGACTAGGGCACGACGCCATGGCCCAGGATCTTGCCTCGCTCATCCCGCTCGGTCGTCCCGTACTGGAGCCC
>JBDGVS010000491.1:0-2430 GCA_039585535.1 Gemmatimonadota bacterium
CAGCACCAGCCCCTCGGGAGAGGCGACGAAGCCTGTGCCCGTCAGAAAGATCTCCAGTGGCGGGCCATTCCCCTCCAGCCCAAGGGCAGGGTGACCGAGTGCATTCCGGACCGGCTGCCCGTCGGCTCCGATGACCATGCGAAGGGGCCGACCGGAGCCAGGCTCTACAAAGCGGTAGCTCCCCTGCAGGAAGACGACTGCCGGAGCCGCAGCTGCGATCACTCGTGCGTTCGCAGTGCTCATGGCCTCGAGGGCCTGCACACGATCTGTCGTCGTCCGCAGACGTTCCAGCATTTCGTCCAGCTCATCGTCGCCAACCGCCGGCGCGCGAGCGTTGTCCACAAACGGGGCGAGTCCATCGACTCGCTCGATCTGCCCACTCAGCTGTCGCTCGAGTTGGGCATTTCGGCGAGCCGTCATCGCCGTCGTCGAAGCCACCAGCGCGATCGCGACAACGGTCATGAGGCGAAAGCGGCGAGTCGTACGGGTCGCGAGTTCCCGCGGCACGACCCGCGCGAGTGTGCGTGCTCGGCGGACGGCGCCGTGTTCGCTCCGCGCACATTCGACGCAATCGGCGAACACCTCGGGGAGCGACTTGTACGGAATCGACGCGCCGGGATAGAGACGAAAGCGGAGTACGGCTCCGTCTCTTCCAACCTCGATCACATCTCCGGATGCCAGCACCAGATGGTCGATTTTCTCGCCGTTTACCCACACCCCCGCGTCGGCCTCAGCCACGATCTCGTACGAGCGTCCGCGACTGAGTAGCGTCGCGTGGTGCGCTCTGGGCAGAGGCTCCGTATCGGCTGGGAGGCGGATGTCACTGTCAGGCCCAGAACCGATCGTGAGGCGATCTCCGCCCAACCGAAGCATGTCACCCCGCCGACTGCCGGCGAGGAAGCTGACCACAGGGATCGGGGCCTCCGCGCCGCGAGCGTGCCGGTGCTCGTGTCCGGCATGAGCCTCGTGTCCGGCTCGCCCCTCGCCGCCCGCCGGGCCTCCGTCGATCACTTCTACTCCCGGTTCAGGTCGTACTTCATGATACGGCCATGCGGTCCGTCCCGGTCGCGCTCCAGCTCGAACACGTCGCCGAGCGGGCCCGGAGCCTCATCGATGAGTGTCCGAAGCCGCGCTCGCTCCTCCGGGGAGAGAACGAACGAGAACGCCTGTGCGTTCCGCCTCATCTGCCCGAGGCGAGTCGCCCCGGATATCACCGCCGCCACCTGCGGCTGGTCGAGCACGAATCGGATGGCCACCGCCGACGGCTCCACACCGTGCCCCTCTCCGATCTCCGTCAGAGTTCGGAGTAGCGCTTGAAATCGCTCCCATCCGCCGAACTCATCGATGATCAACCGATACTTGGTCAACGACCGATTCTCGTGCGCGGCAGGGTCCGGCACGTCGAGCCAGCGCCCCGTGAGAAAGCCCCCCGCGAGCGCGCCGAAGGCGATCAAACTCATCGGCGTGGTCGAACACACCTCGCTCAGCCCGTGCTCGGGTCGCCGGTCGAGAACGGAGTACTGCACCTGGTTCGATACGAGGGACACACCGGCGTCGGTCACACGCCGCACGTGCTCAACGTCCATGTTGGTCACGGCGATGTGGCGGATCTTCCCTGCGGCCTGGAGTTCCGACAGCCAGATCGCGGTCTCTTCCATGCCCGGGACTTCGTCACGCCACCAGTAGTACTGAACCAGATCCAATGTCTCGACACCCAGCCGCGTCAGCGATCGGTCGATGATCCCCTCGACGTACGCACGGTCGACCCGGGGAAGATCGGAATAGTCCGGCACGAATTTCGTGTGAATCTGAACGGGCACGGCGGCAGAGGTCGACCGCCACCGACGGAGGAAACGACCGTACAACTCTTCGACGCCCGTGTAGATGTCCGCACAGTCGAATGTGGTGACGCCCAGAGACGCCGACTCCACCAGAACCTCGAGCGCATCGTCGAGGTCGGGGCCACCGAGTCGATGGCCAGCGGAGAACTGCCAGCCGCCGTGGATCAGCCGTGAAATCGAATATCCGGCTGCGAGCTCGAAACGTTCCGTCATCCATCACCCAGCGGCACGAGCGTCACGTCCGAGTGCCGGAAGGTCGTCTTCCCGGTTCGGGTGATCCTGAAGCGACCGCCGCAAAGCGGGTCCGGGCAGGCCACTTCCATGTCGGTGGTCATCCAGTCTGCCGGAGCTGTCTCTCGCTGCTTGGCGGGGAGTAACGGGAGGAGGGCAGCGAGCGGGTAGAGCGGGAAGGTCTGGCCGGCCGGAAAGCTCAGGTTCTCGCCCGAGAGGTCGAAGTAGTCGCCTACGGCATGCCGACAAACCATGGGGCGATCGCCCGCGACGACCTCGACGCGCAGGTCGTACAGCTCGAATTCTTCGGATTGGCTCATGTGGATCTGGGTCACATCGGTGGGCAGGCGGGAGTCCC
>JBDGVS010000492.1:0-4730 GCA_039585535.1 Gemmatimonadota bacterium
ATGGAGGAGCACCTGCCCGAGGCGGAGGTGGAGCGATGGGGGGAGCGAGCCGATGTGATCGAGACGGGAGGACGCACCCCTATCTGGGTTGCGGAGGACGGTCGAATGCTCGGACTGCTGGGGGTGGCAGACGCTGTGAAGGAGGGGTCGACCGAGGCGATCGCCGAGCTACGAGCTTCGGGGATGCGCGTGGTCATGCTCACCGGAGACTCGCGCCGCGTCGCCGAGGGCATCGCGACCACCGTGGGAATCGACGAGGTCCGTGCGGAGGTCATGCCAGGGGATAAGGCCGCCGTCATCCGTGAGCTTCAGGACGCTACGGGCGATGCGGTCGCAATGGTCGGAGACGGAATCAACGATGCTCCCGCGCTCGCGCTGGCTGACGTAGGGATCGCGATCGGGACGGGTACCGACGTCGCGATGGAGACCGCCGACGTGGTGCTGATGCGTGGTGACCTCCGGGCCGTTCCCGAGGCACTCGCGCTGAGTCGACGCACGATGAAGACGATCGAGCAGAATCTCTTCTGGGCATTCTTCTACAACGCGGCACTCATCCCTGTCGCGGCCGGAGCGCTCTACTCGCTGACCTTCTTGCCGATGATGCTGCGATCGCTGCACCCGATTCTGGCGGCGGTTGCCATGGCCTTCAGCTCGATCAGCGTCGTCGCCAACAGCCTGCGCTTGCGCCGAGCTCCGCTGTGATGGAAACCCTGTCGCCGGCGAGTCCGTAGGTGCTCACATGATTACAATCGCCAAACGAATCGTTCAGCTCGTCCTCAGCTGGATCATGGGCAAGCTCTAAGCAGCGACTGGCCCTCCTGGGGCCGGCTCGATCAGCCCGCTGCCACCTGAGCCAGCGTGTTCCGCAGCCGTTCGGTCAGCACGCGGTACACGCCGCGCGCCACGACCGGGTTCTGTTCGATCACTCGATCGAAGGAGTCTCGATCGAGCGTGAGGAGTGTCGTGTCTTCCGCGGCAGTCGCCGACGCAGAGCGTGGCTCGCTGTCCAGTATCGACATCTCGCCGAAGCCCTCTCGACTTCCGAGTGTGGCCAGCTTCGTGACGCCCCGGCTGATGATGACCGACCCACTGACCACCATGTAGAATGCGTCGCCATCGTCGCCCTGCTCGAAGATCACTTCGTCCTTCGACACGTGCAGAACTTCTGCGAGCGCCGCGATTCCCGCGAGATCTGACCCGGGGAAGTTCCTGAAGAACTCGGAGCCCTTCAGAATCATGACTTTCTCGATCAATGGCATCATTTCGTCTATCTCCGGATCATCTTCTTTCGAACGGCCGGGAATGGTGACTTCGTGGTCACGACCCAGCTGGTGCAGTGCGAGGGCGCGCGGCCACCAGTCCTCTTCAGCCAGTAGCGACTCTGCCGGTGTCTTCTGAACGCCGCGTCCATTGGGGACGACTTCCAGGACCCGATGGAGAGGCATTCCCTCGGCCACGATGTCGAGGAAGGGCATTACTACCATCGCGCTAGAACCCGACACCGTGCCCTCGAGCAGCTCGAGCGCGTTGCTCCGCCGGGCGGGGCTGTCACTGAGCAAAGCGGAAGAAATGGTCGTAATCCGCGCGGGGTCATACGTGAGTGCCAGAATCTTCAGGACTCTGTGAACGGATCGTTCGTGGAGCCCCTGGAGCTCGCCGGCGATGAAGGAGTCGCGCGGCCCCTCGGCACGGTTTCTCACGATCGACGCGACGGCAGAGTAGAGCAGGCCCCGCCGCATCTCTTCCTTGAGTACCGGTCGTAGCGCGTCCTCATCGATCGGTCCGATCGTCTTGGCCGCTCTCATCCTGCTGAGCGAATGCATCGCCGCAGGTCCAAGGGCCGGTTCGTCGACCAGCGATACCAGCGTATCCTGGGTCACTTGCCCTTCGATGCTCGCCAATGCCGTGATGACCGTCCGACGTAACGGGAGGGGCAACTCCCGCCGCTGCAGCACGCTTGCCAGAATCGGTACGGCCTCTGTGCCCAGCTTGGCCAGCGCGTCGAGCGCTGCGGGACGCGCCTCTGCGTCTTCGACCACGGCGGCCAGGTCTTCCATGAAGTGCTCCAGCGCCAGATCCCCCACGGCGCGAGACGCGAGCGCTCTGTCCATGGAGTCCGGGGCTCGAAGCATCGAACGTAGTCGAGGCTCGGCTTCGGCCCAGCCGAGGCGGGCCAGGGCGACAAGCCCAGCCCTCTGGACGTCGCGGTCTGCGTGGTCTAGAAACTCGACCAGAGTCTCCGGATCGATTCCGCCGACCTGTCCGATGCTCTCGAGGAGCGCGGCGAGTACGTACGGAACCTCTTCCTCGTTGATACGCCGAGCTACGGACATCCCCGCTGCGAAGTCCAGTGGTGCGTCGATACGACCGAAGACCCCGGCGGCCTCGGCCCGGACTTCCGGCACGGCGTGATCGAGCAGTTTCAAGTTGCTCGAGCAAGGAAGCCGAGAAGATCACGACCGTCGGATCCTCATCGCCAAGACCTCGGTCGATGATCGTGAGCGTACTCTTGTCCACGACGAGCGGGGTCGAACCCATCTCGGAGAAGTCGACCGCGTGTCGGGCGAGCGCACTTTCCAGGGCCTTCATGTAGCGCACTCGATGCTGGGAGTACGCCGCCAACGCAGCCCCTGCCGTGGCGACCGTCGCGATGGGGAGCAGGCGTGGCGTACCGGCCAACGCGAGGGCGATTCCTCCGGCGGTCGCCTTCGACAGCGGACGCAGCACTCCGCCGAGCGTCGCCAGGGCCACGCTCTTCACCCGAGCAGGGAAGGGGAGCAGTGAAACCTGCTCGACCGGCTTCTGCAGGCTGAACTGCAGGATGTCGTCGAGCGCCTGCGCTGCGACCAGCATGTACAGGCCGCCAACCAACGCAGTCCCGCCGGCGGCGAGCATGAGTGCGCCTCCGTGGAGCATGGCGGCGAAGGAGACTCCGAAGCGGGGAAAGAGAACCCGCGAGGCCCACAACTGCAGCAGGAGTGTCCCGGTCCCGACACCTGCAGACATGAGCCCGTAGATCGCGGTGATGCGGTCGCGCTCGAAGGTCTCCTGGAGCAGGAACTTGAGCTGCAGATCGATCAGCGTCCCTGTGATCGTCAGCGCGATCAGTCCGAACGCCATCAGGCGGAGCAGGTGGCTGCTCGTCACGGCCTGGAAGCCCCGACCCGAACGGGCGAGGAAGGCGACGAACGCGTTCTGCTGGCCAGCGGACTCCTCGATTTCCTTGAACGGCTCGTCGATCAGCCAGAGGAGGGGGACACCGGCGAGCAGGAGGAAGAGCGCGATCCAGAGCAGGTTCTCGGTCCCGAGCCGGATCGCCGCCGGCGCCACGGCCATTCCGCCCGCGATAGCTCCGACGGATGCGCCTACGCCAAATAGAGGGAGCAGGCGCTTCGCCTGGCGCCCGGTGAGCATGCTGCTGGCGTAGTCCCAGGCGTGGGTGAGCACGAGCACCTGGACCGCTGACAGCCACAGATAGACGGCGAACGCCGAGCGCGGGTTGACCGCAAAGAGGACGCGGCACGTGAGAACCGAGACCCCGAGAACGGCGGTCAGCCCGATGGCCAACTGACGTCGCTGAGTGCCACCCACGACCCCCGTGAAGATGACGGCGACGAAGGCCGTGAGGAGAGCCGCCGAGATCACGGCGTAGGGGATCAGCCCGGGCTCGTAAACGGAGAGAAAGAGCCCGTTCTTCGCCGCGGACAGGAGCGTCGTGTTCGCTGTGTTCAGGAGCAGGAAGCCCGCCATGACCCCGAACAGCTTCCCCTCACCGCGCCTCAGATTCAGGGCTCGCTGAATCCTTCCGACGTCGATCACCGCGCTCCCCGATCGATCGGGTCCTGACTCACGGCCGAGGTCGACTCGGCCCACGACCCACACTCATGCGCGGAGTCGGCGCCCGACTGCCAGGCTACCCGAGAGCGCCGCGTTCCCAGTACGGTCGGCTCCGCCAACCGGCCGCGGGGGCTGGCGGTCACTCGGAATGCACTTCGACGTCGAAACATGTTGGGATCATTTGTTTTCCGCGGACGAAGGGAAGGTCGATCCCGGCGGTCCCGTGTGCAAGAAACTTCGACGCGTTGCCCGCCTCCCGACGCGTGCTACCTTCGCCGGTCCCCGTCCCATGGAAGGCGGACGGATTGTGAAGCAGGTCAAAGGAGCAGGAATGCGTAGCACGCTGCATCGGGCTGGTCTCGTCGTTCTCCTCGCGGGCGCGGCATGCGGAGGAAGCGAAGGTGACGGCGCAGACCTGGTTCTCAGGGGTGGGAAGATCGTCACCGTTGATGAGGCCAACCCCGAAGTTTCAGCCCTCGCTGCACATGACGGCCGGATCGTGGCGCTGGGCTCTGATGCGGACATCGCATCCTACATCGGCTCGAACACCGAGGTGATCGACCTCGACGGAGCGCTCGCCGTGCCCGGACTCATCGAAGGGCATGCGCACTACATGGGAGTGGGGCGGGGCACGCTTCAGCTCAATCTGATGGATGTGGCGAACTGGGACGAGGCGGTCGATATGGTCGCCGCGGCGGTAGCCACCGCGGAGGAGGGCGTCCTGATTTCCGGTCGGGGGTGGCACCAGGAGAAGTGGGATCGCCGTCCGGAGCAGAACGTGGACGGACTTCCTCATCACGACGCGCTGAGTGCCATCCCTCCGGACAATCCTGTGATCCTGACGCACGCCAGCGGGCACGCGACATTCGCGAATGCGCGCGCCATGGAGTTGT
>JBDGVS010000493.1:0-2411 GCA_039585535.1 Gemmatimonadota bacterium
AGGAGATCCCCACGGTCGAGTCACCCATGGCGGAAGTCCAGACGAAGATTCGTGAGCTCGCCGATCGATTCTCCGACGTCGATCTCGAGGAGCTCTTCACTGCCATGCGCTCGACGCTCGATGGGGTGAATGATCTCGTGACGGACGACGAGCTACAGGGTCTCGCAGCGAATGTGAATCAACTTGTCATCGACGTGGATGAGACCGTGCGGTCGGTGCAGGGGCTGGTGGCCTCGGTGGACAACACGGTCGGTCCGGTGGGCGAGCGGTTTGCGACGACCGCGGAGAGGGCGGAGGCCAGCATGGGCGAAATCGACGAGACGATGGATGCCCTGGAAGCCGTGTTGGAGCCAGACTCCCCGTTGATTCTCGGATTGGTGTCGACACTCGAAGAACTCGAACTTGCCGCGCGTTCACTGCGACGCGTTGCTGAACTGGTGGAGCGAGATCCCGCGATTCTAATACGCGGGCGTGCTCCTGGAGGTGGTTCATGAAGCGGTTGATCATTGTCCTGGTCGCCCTGATCGGGACTACGTCGTGCTCGGTGTTGGAGCCCAAGCCGGATACGTCCCGCTACTTCCTGCTGCGTGCAACGGCCGATCCAGCTGGGGGCGCGGCCCTGGACGACCTGATTCTGGGGCTCGGGCCGGTTACGCTTCCCGACTATCTGGACCGCAATGAGATGCTCGATGTGGTCGGGCCGTATGAGCTGAAGTACTCGGCGGACAATCGGTGGGTCGAGCCGCTCGGCGTGCAGGTGCGACGGACGCTGGCGGACAACCTCGGAACGATGCTGCAACCCGACGCGGTGCTCGACTACCCGTGGTTCACCACGGACGGGGTCGCGTTGCAGGTCGAAGTCGCTTTCGATGCGATTCGACTCGACGACGCGGGTGCCTGGGTCGGCTCTGCAGAGTGGGTCCTTCGGGATCCCGCTTCCGGACGTGCGCTCGAGCGGCGTGACTTCGTAATTCAGTTGGGTCAGGACGCTGTGCCGCCGGAGCAGGTCGCCAGCGGCATGAGCACAGAACTCGAGCGGCTCTCGGCGGAGATCTCCGCTGCCGTACGCCGCCACGTACGATGACGATTCAACCCATTGAGGGAATGAACCATGAGTGAACCGCTTTACGTCGCGAAGGCTACGATCGACAAGGTCGACGGTCTGCACCGCCGAGCGACGCTCGAGGACGGCACCACTGCCGATTTCGGCGTCCACGGACCCATCAAGGCCCACTACGGTCTCGACTCTCAGCCCGACCTGCCGCTGCCCGTGGATTACCTCGTGGCGGCGGCGGCCGGCTGACTACTCGGTACACTCAATGGCGCACTGGAGGTGCGCGGGATTGCAGTACCGAACGGTGACATCAGCTGTGAGGCCGAGGGCACGAACGAGATCGTGGATCGGATCATTCTGCTGACGAAGATTCACGTGCACTACACGATCAGGCTTCCTGAGGGGGCCGACCGTGAGACGGTGGATCGGGCGCTCGCGTCGCACGTGAGCAAGTGCCCGACGGCTCAGTCGATCAGGGATTCGGTGGCCATCGATTGGACGGCCGAGGTGGTCGAGAGCTAGGAGTGGGCGGGAGCCACGCCGCTATTACTCCGCCGGCCGATCATCCACGAGGCGGATGGGGAAGGGCTCGGTCACACTACCGGTATAGAGTGACCTGTGCGGGAAGGGGATCTCGATGTCGTGAGCGTCGAACGCCGTCTTGATCTCTTCACGGAAGGAGCGGTTGAGCGCTCCGAAATTCTCCTGTGTGCTCCAGATCGAAAACTGCAGCTCGAGTGCCGAGTCGCCGTAGCCTTTGTAGAAGAAGAGCGGTTCGGGCTCTTCGAGTACCAGGGGGTTCACGTCGGCCACTTCGAGGAGGATTCTTCGGACCTTCCCGGTGTCTTCCTTGTAGGCCACGCCGATCTGGATGTCGAGCCGTCGTATCGGGAATCTGGTCCGGTTCAGCACCGGAACCTTCATGAGCATCTCGTTCGGGATGCGCATGAGCGTATTGTCGAATTTGCGCAGCTTGACCGACAAGATGTCGATGGCGTGTACCTGGCCCGCGATGCCGTCGACCTCGATGAGGTCTCCCAGCTGGAACGGCTCCTCAGCAATGAGGAAGGCCCCGCTGATGAGGTTGGACGCGGCGGTTTGAGAGGCGAAGCCGAGGGCCACCGAGAGCACCCCGGCCGCGCCCAGTACGACACCGAGCTGGAAGCCAAGCTGGTGCAGCGTTGTTGATAGTACGAGTACCAGCAGGGCCCCGTACGCGACCCGCGTCACGAGCATCGTGTGCTGTTCGCGCAATTTGTCCACCACGGAGCGGCGGACTATTCCGACCACGCCGCGGGCGAGCAGCAGGCCGAGCAGGAGTACGACGACCGCCCGGAGGAGGGAGCTGATCCTGGCC
>JBDGVS010000494.1:0-2404 GCA_039585535.1 Gemmatimonadota bacterium
GGCATGCCGGATGACCCGGTGGTGTCGAGCAATGTGCGGGGGTCGATCGCGTATGCGTTCACCGATCCCGGCACCCGCTCCACACAGGTCTTCATCAACATGGTCGACAACACGCGTCTCGATGCGCAGGGTTTCGCGCCCTTCGGTCGGGTGGTCGGGGGCATGGAGACGGTCGTCGACTCGATCTTCGGCGAGTACGGGGAGACGTCGGGTGGCGGTGTTCGGCAGGGCGAGCAGGATTCGCTTGTCGCTCGCGGGAATGCCTATCTCGATTCAGCATTCCCACGGCTGGATCGACTGGGCCGTGCGTACGTGTCCTCCGAGAGTCGGCGGTGACCCCCTGAACTCCGGTGCGCTGGCGGACCCCGGGACCGACCGCCCATCTTCGGCGCTACGTCCCGAGACCGCTGCCCCTCCCCCTCGCCCCGATATTCGTGACCACTGAAGCCCAGCCAGCGAAGCTCCAACGAGTTCTGAGAGTCCGAGACGGGCTCGCCGTCACGGTAGGCATTGTGATCGGAGCCGGTATCCTCGGGACGCCGGGGCTGATCGCAGGGTACCTCGGCGACCGGACGATCATCCTTGGAATGTGGCTCTTCGGAGGCGTCGTCGCGGGACTCAGCACGCTGGTTCTCGCCGAGATGGCAGCAGCGCTCCCTCAGGCCGGGGGGAAGTACGTCTACGCTCGCCACGCCTGGGGCGACACGATGGGGTTTGTCGCCGGCTGGTCCGAGATTCTGGTGACGCGCGGCTTCAGTGGCGCATCGAAAGCGGTACTTATTTCTGCGTATGGCTTCCGGTTGGCTACCGGTGGGTCGGCAGCTCCTGATGGGCCCTGGGTCGGTGTCGTGGCTCTTGCTGTCGTGCTCGCCTACTTCACGCTGCACACGCGGGGTCTGAAAGCGAGCACGACCTTCCAGAATGTGACGACTGCGATCAAGGTGCTCATTATCCTGGCGATCGCGGCGGTTGGGATCGTGGGCGGCACCGCCTCCGGCACCGGAACGGCTCCGCTGCTATCCGGAGAGGCGACTGCGGGCCTGCTCGGCTACGCCCTAGCCTACCAGTCCATCTCCTTCGCCTACTACGGGTGGGAGGACGCGGCCAAGATGTCCGAGGAGGTCATGGATCCGGGCCGAGCCCTTCCGAAGATCCTGCTCGGGGGCGCCATGGCCGTCATGGTCCTGTACCTCCTGATGAACGTGTCATTCCTGGCGGCACTCTCCCCGGCGGAGATGGCGGGGTCGGACCTGGTGGCCGCAGACGCCACCGCTGCGGTGTTCGGACAGGCCGCTGGCACGGTTGTCGTGGTGGCGAGTCTGTTGATTCTGATCAGCAGCGCGAACGTGAACTTCCTGGGGCTTCCTCGTGTGGCGTACGGCCTGGCTCAGCATGGCCTGGCGCCGAAAGCTCTCGGTCATGTCGACAAGCGCGGCACCCCGCGCAATGCGCTCTACATGATCTCCGCCTGGATCGGATTGCTGGCGCTCACGGGTTCTTTTGAGCTCCTCATCCGCTTCATGATGACGGTAGCGATCACCGTCGACACGATGGTGCTGCTCGGCTACTTCAAGCTCAGGGCGTCCCATCCAGATCTCGAGCGGCCGTTCCGGATGCCCGGGCATCCGGTGCTGCCGGCAATCACCGTCGTTCTCTACATCGCCATTCTGGCCATCCTGATCTGGTCGCAGCCGCAGCTTGCGGCCGGCGCCGGCGCCATGCTGCTCGCGATGTTCATCGCCGGTGCGATCACGACTCGTCGGAAGGGTGGGAGCGTCACGACGGCGTGACCCGTCCGCTTGCGACCGTCCGCATGCTGGTGAACGCGGGGGTCACCCACGTCGTCGGTATTCCGGACAATACGTCCGGGCCGCTTTTCCCTGAGGTCCGGAAGCACCCTACGATCCGACTCGTCCCGGTCACGCGTGAGGGTGAAGCCTTCGCGCTGGCTTCGGGCCTCTGGCTCGGCGGCGCCTCTCCTTTGGTCGTCGTTCAGAACACTGGCCTGCTCGAGTCGGGCGACGCGATCCGTGGAACCGCGATGCGAATGGGAGCCGGTATCCCGCTGGTAATCATCGGGCGCGGGTACGCGAAGATGAGCGCAGCGGGCGTGAGTCCTGAGGCGGACAGAACGCGGGAACTGCTTACGCGGGCGGATGTCGATTCAACCGCACTCCTGACTGAGCCGACGCTGGAAGCGTGGGGCATCCCCTTTTCTGTGTGCCGCGGTGAAGACGACCCCACCGAAGCCATAAGGGCCACAATCACGGATGCGCACTCGCGCTGCATCCCGGTCGCGCTCGTGCTGGCCAGGTCGTTCGAATGAGCTCGGTGTCATGCTGACCGTCGCCCAGCTGCTCGCGCCACTGGCCAGGCACCGTACCGACGAGGTCGTCGTTACGAC
>JBDGVS010000495.1:0-4047 GCA_039585535.1 Gemmatimonadota bacterium
GGAGGGACGGGTGTTGCGTGAGAAAGGGCCCCAACTGCGCGAGCCGTGCTTCGGAGAAGTCGTCGAGGTCCGTGGCGAGCACCACCAGGTGCGGGTTCCCGACGGAGACCGGCACCACGACGAGCCGTTCCTCCTCCGGTCCGCGAAGAAGCCAGCTGCCTGAGTCTCGCCGTTCGAAGGCCGCCACGTCCCCGTCGATCGCCACCGGCCCGGTCGATGCGCTGCCCATGTCGATCGATATATCGTGGCGCGGCCCTTCCCGCCCGTGCACGGTCATCTCGACGTGGTCACCCCCAACGTGAGCAACGATCCGACGCAGCGCGGCATCCGTACGGGCGAGGTACGATCCCAAAATCCGCAGCCCGTTCCCGCTCCGCTCGAACTCACCCCCGTCGGGGTTGAACATGCGGAGCCGGACCTCGAGCGGGCCGCCGGACGCGCCACCATCGGAGGAGGCTCGATCCGGAGCCGACAGGACGACGATGCCGTCCGCCCCGACGCCGCGGAAGCGGTCGCAGACCCGTCCGATGTTCTTCGGCGTGGCCTCCCATCCATCCCCCTCCTCGAAAACGAGGTAGTCGTTGCCGAGTCCGTGCGCCTTGTAGAAGGAGCGAGAGAGCGAAGGCCGAGGCGGCCAGCGATTCATGACACGATCCGGAGTCGGAGCTTCAGGATGTCGAGACGCACAACGTAGAGGAGCCGACGGACGTAACCAATCCCGAGCTTCGCACCCTCGCCGCCTGCGGAAAGCGCGACAACACGTCGTACTGGATGCGCCCGGGGCGTCAGGCTAATTTAGTGGGACAATCTGGGGCGATTTAAGGCAAATTGCGGCCCGCAACGCACGATGAGTGCGTCGGCGAAACAGCTAAAAGCCAAAGCCCCGTCGCGTATCATCGCGAGGGGCTTTGCGATTGGAGGAGACATCACATGAGTAATCGGTACCCACCGCTCGACCGCGCAGAGAAGATTCGCCGCCTGGACGACGCACTTCGCGAGCGCATCCTCGTCATCGACGGGGCCATGGGCACGATGATCCAGCGTTACAGTCCTGAGGAAGAAGACTTCCGGGGCGACCGTTTCGCAGACGCAGCCGAATCGCTGATGGGAGCGAACGACCTGCTCTCCCTGACGCGTCCGGAAATGATCCGCGACATCCACACGGAGTACCTCGCGGCCGGTGCGGACTTCATCGAGACCAACACCTTCTCCGCGAATCGAGTCTCGCTGGCAGACTACGGCCTGGAGGAGATCGCAGAGGAGCTCAACCGGGAAGCGGCGGCGCTGGCGCGTGAAGCGGTCGACGCCTTCGAGGCCGCGAATCCCGACCGCTGCTGCTGGGTCGCGGGCGCGTTGGGGCCCACCACCCGCTCCGCGTCTATCTCGCCGGATGTAGGAGATCCCGGAGCACGGAGCGTCACATTCGACGACCTGGTGCTGGCGTATTCGGAACAGACTCGAGGGCTTCTGGACGGCGGCTCCGACGTACTTCTCGTTGAGACCGCGTTCGACACACTGAATGCGAAGGCCGCACTCTTCGCCATCTCGACTGTGCTCGAAGAACGGTCGGAAGACGTCCCTGTGATGATGTCCGGTACGATCACGGACCAGAGCGGCCGCACACTCTCGGGCCAGACCCCCGAAGCCTTCTGGAACTCGGTGTCGCACGGTGCGCAGCCGGGCCCAGGACGGCGGAGCGGCCTGCTTTCCGTCGGACGGAAGAGCTGTCGGACGCGGCGGGCGTCCCCGTGAGTTGCTACCCGAACGCGGGCCTTCCGAATGAGTTCGGCGAGTACGACGACACGCCGGAGCACATGGCAGCGGTAACCCGCGAATTCGTGGAGGCGGGCTTCCTCAACATCGTGGGTGGATGTTGCGGCACGACGCCAGACCACATCCGGGCGATCGCCGACGCCGTGGCAGACCTCACCCCGCGAGCCATTCCCACTCCTCCAAGCCGAACCCGTCTCTCTGGCCTGGAGCCGATCACGATCGGGCCCGACTCGCTCTTCGTAAATGTCGGAGAACGAACCAACGTCACCGGATCACGACGTTTTGCCCGCCTCATCCAGGACGACGACTACGAGACCGCAGTCGAGGTCGCGCTCGATCAGGTTCGCGGGGGCGCCCAGATCCTCGACGTCAACATGGATGAGGGCTTGCTGGATGCCGTGGCAGCGATGTCACGCTTCCTCAATCTGATCGCTTCGGAGCCAGAGATCGCACGAATTCCGGTCATGGTGGACTCCTCTGACTGGAAGGTGATCGAAGCCGGCCTCAAGACGCTCCAGGGCAAAGGCGTCGTGAACTCGATCTCGATGAAGGACGGGGAGGAAGCGTTCCGCGTGAGCGCTCGCCGTGTCCGCCGCTATGGTGCGGCCGCCGTGGTCATGGCGTTCGACGAAGACGGTCAGGCGGACACCCTCGACCGCAGAGTCGAGATCTGCCAGAGGGCGTACCGCATCCTCGTGGAAGAAGAGGGATTCCCTCCGGAGGACATCGTCTTCGATCCGAACGTCTTCGCGGTCGCTACCGGCATCGAAGAGCACGAGCAGTACGCGATGTGGTTCATCGAGTCCGTACGCCGGATCAAGGAGGCGTGCCCACACGTGCTCACGAGCGGGGGGATCAGCAACGTCTCGTTCTCCTTCCGCGGTAGTGCCGAGGTGCGAGAAGCGATGCATACGGCGTTCCTCTACCACGCGATCGAGGCTGGACTGGACATGGGGATCGTGAACGCCGGGGCCCTCCCGGTCTACGACGACATCCCCGACGAACTCCTGGGTCCAGTCGAAGACGTCCTCTTTGCGCGAAATCCAGAGGCGACGGAGCGCCTCACGGAGATCGCCGGGGAACGGACGGGTAGCACCGAGCGACGTCTCATCGAAGATCTGTCGTGGCGTGAACTACCCGTGGCTGAGCGTCTGATGCACGGGCTCATACACGGCATCGACCAGTACGTCGAAGAAGACACGGAAGAGGCGAGGGCTGGCCTCCCCCGAGCTCTCGATGTGATCGAGGGGCCACTCATGGACGGGATGAACGTGGTCGGCGATCGCTTCGGCAGCGGCCGGATGTTCCTCCCGCAGGTCGTGAAGAGCGCCCGTGTCATGAAGCGGTCCGTCGCGTATCTGGTGCCCTTTCTGGAGGCAGAGAAGACCGACCAGAGCACCAAGGGGAGAATCCTGCTCGCCACGGTGAAGGGCGATGTCCACGACATCGGCAAGAACATCGTGGGCGTGGTCCTGCAGTGTAATGGCTACGAAGTCATCGACATGGGCGTGATGGTCCCCGCCGAGCGAATTCTGGATGAAGCGCGGGAGCGCAACGTAGACGTGATCGGACTGTCCGGCCTCATCACCCCGTCGCTCGAGCAGATGGCTCACGTCGCCTCTGAAATGGAGCGCACCGGCTTCGAGATTCCGCTACTCATCGGCGGCGCAACGACATCGAAGGCGCACACCGCCGTGAAGATCGAGCAGCGCTACCATGGCGCGGCGATCCACGTGCTCGACGCCTCGCGAGCGGTCGGCGTCGTGTCGACCCTTCTGGACCGTGACCGCAAGGATGCGTTCGTCCAGAAGACGCGAGACGAGTACGAGGAGGTACGCGTGCGGCGCTCGAACCGTGAAGCGAAGAGCGAACTGCTTCCGGTCGACGATGCCCGTGGGCGAAGACTCAAGCTCGACTGGTCCACATACTCACCGCCCCAACCCTTGGACCCGGGGCCGCATGTCGTGGACGATGTGACGGTGTCGGACCTGGTCACATACATCGACTGGACTCCGTTCTTCCAGACATGGGAACTGCATGGGCGGTACCCCGCTCTGCTCGACGACCCCGTCGTCGGTGAGCAGGCGCGTTCGCTCTTTGCGGACGCCGAGCAGATGCTGGCGCGCTTCTCGACGGAACGGTTGGTCACGCCGAGGGGCGTGATCGGCCTTTTCCCTGCGTGGGCGGATGGGGACGACATCCGGGTGGTAGCAAACGGTACCGAGACGACCATCCACGGTCTCCGGCAGCAGTTCGCCAAGAAGGGCGAACGGG
>JBDGVS010000496.1:0-2404 GCA_039585535.1 Gemmatimonadota bacterium
GGGCTACAGCTGGTCCTCGAACCGGGACGCGCGCTGGTAGGCGATGCAGGGGCGCTGCTGGTACGCGTGCAATATGTGAAACAGAGCGAGGGAAAGGTCTTCGTGATCGTGGACGGGGGGATGAGCGAACTCCTCCGCCCCAGCCACTATGGTGGCTACCACGAGATCGAAGTGGCCGGCCCCGTGGACGATCGGACCAACATCGCCGTCGATGTGGTAGGTCCGGTCTGTGAGACCGGCGACTTTCTGGCTCTCGACCGCGATCTTCCGATGCCGAAGGCTGGCGACGTTCTCGTCGTCCACACCTCGGGCGCGTACGGCTTCGCGATGGCCTCCAACTACAACGGACGTCTGCGACCCGCCGAGGTGCTCGTGGACGGCTCCGACATTCATCTCGCGCGTCGGCGTGAGACCTTTGACGACCTGATCCGTGGGGAAGAATGAGTCACGAGCACGATCGCGTCCTGATCCTCGATTTCGGTTCCCAGTTCACGCAACTCATCGCTCGCCGTATCCGAGAAGAGAGCGTCTACTGCGAGATCCACCCTCCGACCCGTTCTCTCGAGTGGATCCGCGACTGGAACCCGGCAGCCGTCATTCTCTCTGGTGGTCCGAACTCGGTGTACGACGACGATGTACCGAAGACCGATCCAGCGCTCCTCGAGTCCGGATTCCCGATCTTGGGTATCTGCTACGGGATGCAGCTGATCGCCCAGATCGAAGGCGCCGAGGTGAAGCATGGCCATCGGGAGTACGGGCGGGCCGAGCTCACGGTCGAGGCAGGGGAAGGCCTCTTTGCCGGCTTCGATGCAGGCAGCGACACGACGGTGTGGTGTTCGCACGGTGACCACGTCGACGACCCGCCCGAAGGCTACGAGCGGATCGCCTCGACGGAGACGCTGCCGACTGCGGCGTTTCGCGCGACCGACGGTCGGAAGATCTGGGGCGTGCAGTTCCATCCGGAGGTGGCCCATACGACGCGTGGTGACGACATCATCTCCAACTTCCTCTTCGAGGTGGCGGGGTGTCGGCCGACGTGGACGCCGGGTGCCTTCGTGGAGGACACGATCGAGAAGATTCGCCAGCAGGTCGGTGAGGGCACCGCGATTTGTGGCCTCTCCGGCGGCGTCGACTCTTCCGTCGCGGCGCTCCTCGTGCATCGGGCCATAGGCGACCGCCTGACCTGCATTTTCGTCGACCATGGGCTGCTCCGTAAAGACGAACGGCAGCAGGTCGAGACGATGTTCCGATCTCACTACGACATGAATCTGATCGTCGAGGATTCGGCGGAACTCTTCCTGGGAGACCTCGAGGGGGTCACGGATCCTGAGGCCAAGCGAAAGGCGATCGGCAAGCGCTTTATCGAGGTCTTCGACGCGACCGCGACTCGTGAAGGCACGGGCGCCAAGTTCCTCGTCCAGGGCACGTTGTACCCGGACGTGATCGAGTCGGTGTCCGCAGGGGGACCTTCGGTCATGATCAAGTCTCATCACAACGTCGGTGGGCTACCGGAGGACATGCCGTTCGACCTGGTCGAGCCGCTTCGCGAGCTCTTCAAGGATGAGGTCCGGGCCGTCGGGCGAGAGCTCGGACTGCCGGCTCACTTCGTGGGCCGGCACCCGTTCCCGGGGCCGGGCCTCGCCATTCGGGTTCTCGGGGAGATCACTCCAGAACGCCTGGAGACGCTGCGGGAGGCCGACGCGATCTATCTGGAAGAGATTCGGGCAGCCGAGCTCTACGACTCGATCTGGCAGGCTTTCGCCGTATTGCTCCCCGTCCAGTCGGTGGGCGTGATGGGCGATGCGCGCACGTACGAGAATGTGCTGGCCCTACGAGCCGTCACCTCTCGGGACGGGATGACGGCAGACTGGTTTCCGTTCCCTCATGAGGTTCTCGGTCGAATCTCGACCCGGATCATCAACGAGGTCCGCGGGGTGAACCGAGTCACCTACGACGTAAGCTCGAAACCACCTGCAACCATCGAGTGGGAGTAGGCGCGAAGGCTACTCAGGTGCGACGGCGTCGGCCTCGATTTCGATCAACATGTCCGGATGGATCAACCGGCGCACTTCGACCATCGTGGTCGTCGGGGGGTGTTCGCCGAACACTTCTCGGTGGGCACGGCCGTACTCCTCCCAGCGGTCGATATCGGTCACGAACATGCGGGTACGGGTTACGTGTTCGAAGTCCGCACCGACACCCTGGAGTGCCTCGCGCATGATCTGGAAGCAGAGCCTGGCCTGTTCGTAACCATCTCCGGGGGCGTGCACGCTGCCGTCGGCGTTCACCGGGGCCGTGCCGGTAACGAAGACGCGCTCGCCCGCACGTAGCGCCCTGCAGTAACCGACGTGTTCTTCCCACTTCGCGCCGCTGAAGACTCTCTGGAACGACATCGGTTCTCCCT
>JBDGVS010000497.1:0-2402 GCA_039585535.1 Gemmatimonadota bacterium
GGAAGCCCTCGGCGCCGCCCTCTTCCGAGCGCGTCATGTGGCTGTCGGGAACCCGCGCCAGGTGCTCGGTGGGATCAGCGAGCACGACCACCGTCCCCTCCAGCCCCTTTGCCTGGTGCAGATTCATCAAGCGGATCGCATCCCCGCGCCCTGGCTCGAGCGGTGCCTCGGCCTCCTTCAGACCCAGGGCAGCTTCGAGTGCAGCGACGGCCCCTGGTAGCGACGTATCGCCTGCGAGCGCCGCGGCCCGAACCGCATCGAGAGCGTACAACAAGGCTCCCGCACGAAGGGCTCCGAGGTCCCCCGCCGCCGACAGGGGGAGAATCCCGAGGGTCGAGACGAGTCTGCCGATGAAGATGTCGGATGGCTCGGCGGACGAAGCGCGCCACCAACCGTGAAGTCTCCTCAACGCGGCGATAACCTCAGGATGTCCTCGCTCTCCAGGGGCCATCGCATCGAATCCGCCGCCATCGAGCCGATGCTGCACGAGGCGTTCGTAGTCGATGCCGAAGAAGAGCCCCACCAGCGCAGCGACCACCTTCACCGGATCGGCAGGATCGATCATACAACGCAGAACGATCTGTAGCTCGTTGATCTCCTCCTCTACCCCGACGCCGGCGCCGGTCACCTGTACGGGCAGGCCGTACGCCTCGAAGGCGTTCGCGTACGCGGTGATCTGCCCACGCCCACGCGTCAGGATCAGGAAGTCTTCGGGCCTTCGTTCGGCACGATCGACCCGCCCCCTGATCCACCCGGCAATCCGCGCCGCATCGTCGGCAGAGGCGGCCGCCTTGTTCTTTTCGTCCGGCGCGAGAGTGTACGCAAACACACCCTCACACGGCACCGCCTCGACCGGAGGTCGGGTATCGAGTCGCTCGAAGGCGGCCTGCTCTGCCGTGGCCTCCGGTGGGAAGAAGGCGTCATCCTCGAAGACTTCGTTGACGATGTCACCAATCGCCGGGCGCGATCGGAAGTTCGTAGACAACGTCAGGACGTGGCCGAAGAGCTCGAAGCGCTCGCGGACGAACCCGTAGAGCTGGATGTCCGCTCGCCGGAACCGATAGATGCTCTGCTTCGGGTCCCCAACCACGAAAAGAGCACCCGCACGCGGCACCTGAATCCGCCAGTCTGACCGATCGACTTCCGCACTCGGCTCGTCTTCCTCCATCGGCTCTGCCGACAGCAGAAGCATGATCTCCGCCTGCAACGGATCGGTGTCCTGAAACTCGTCGACGAGTAGTCGGCGGTACCGACGACCGAGCTGCCGACGCACCGTCTCGTTCTCTCGGAGAAGACGCGCAGCCAGCACGAGGAGGTCCTGGAAGTCCAAGCGGCCGATTCGGACCCGATGCGCTTCGAACTGCTCAGCTGCCGTCCGGCAGAGCCGAATGGCCAGGGCGTAGCGATGTGCATACCAACGGTCGACCAGTCGGTGGGCGGGGGTATTCCCAACCCCGAAGCTGTTGATATCCTCGAGTAGTGAGCGGGTCATCTCCTTGTCCCGCCACCTGTTGAACGTCGTCGTGTGCGGCTTCTTCGGCTTGCAAAGGAGAGCCACAGCCTCGAACAGGTCTGCTGGCTCCTTCCACCCGGTGATCTCCCGCTCGAAGTGCAGCTTGCGGAGCTTGTCCTGGAGCGAGTCCCACCCCTTCGCAGGGGGCATGTCGTCCATGAGCTCCCATGCACGATCCACAAGCCCCTCGAGGTCGGACCGGATGACTCCGACATCAGTCATGCTCGGTCGGGCGAGAGCCTCGGCCGGGAAGTCGACGTCAGGATTCTCGACCAGCGTGTCGAAGAGACCGAAGAGACCCGATGGTCGAAGGCCCGCCAGCGACAGCTCCTCCAGGATCGGATCGCTGTCGCGCGCGAGGCGTTCGAGACATGCGTCCCAGAACCCGCGCCGGAGGGCTGCCCGCTCCTCGACTGGGAGCTCCTCGAACGCCGGGTCGAGGCCCACATCCAGCGGCCGCTCTCTGAGCAAACGCCCACAGAACGAGTGAATGGTCCCGATGAAGGCCCGGTCGATCTCGTCGAGCGCACCGCCGAGTCGCTCGAGCTCGAGATCTGCGTCGTCGGCGGGCCCTGTGTAGCCGCCGTCCGAGCCCCCGGAAAGCGACTCTCTGAGCTCGCCGAGCCGGAGCTCGATCTTCGTCTGGAACCGTTCCCTGAGTTCAGCGGCCGCCTTCCGAGTGAAGGTGACCGCCGCGATCTCGTCGATGGTCGCGGTACCGGTCGCGATGAGCGCGACCATACGCCCCACCAGAGCTGTGGTTTTTCCCGACCCAGCCCCGGCTTCGACGAGGAGGTTCACGTCGAGGTCCGTAGCGATACGCTCGCGAGCGGGTTCGTCTCGGAGCGGAAGCGGGAGTACGCCGGATTCGGTCACGCCGGCAATCTGT
>JBDGVS010000498.1:0-2395 GCA_039585535.1 Gemmatimonadota bacterium
TTCATGAATTCACCCTTCGACCTCCAACCGGAGTCGACATGGACGTAGTCGATATTCTGATCTCGATCGTCGTCGTCACGATCCTGGTCACCATCATTCTCGCCGTAGTCACGTATGTCGCGTACAAGCTGCGACTGTCGCGTGAGCCCGTGAGGACGGAGGACGATCCGTCCGGGCTGAGGTACTTCATCCGCTTCGATCCGCCGTCCATGCTCACGGACGAAGCGGACACGGTCGGCGGCGCCACGCACGACACCGCGGGCATGAGCTGACATGCGGGAGAAGCGCGATCCGATTCCGCGCGCCACAGAGGCATGGTGGTGGCTCGGCGGCTTGCTGACACTGGGCCTGCTGGGCGCGGGCGTCGTGGCAGCCGGTGTCGCGCTGTGGGAGAACATCGACATCCGGCAGCTTACGCCTGCGTTGGCAGAGGCGCTGCCGCCGATCCCCGAAGGACTGCCACCGGTTGCCGCAGCATCGGCATCGGCTCCGTTCCGGGCCGTGCTGCTCCGGTCCGAGGCGAACGAAGGCTACTTCGACGACCCGACGTATTACACCACCGAGACGGCTCGCTGGCAGGCACTCGTCCAGAAGATCGGAGGCACGGTGCGGGTTGTGTCAGGGGGCGAGGAGCTCCGGCCGGTCGACGCTGATGAGGTGATGCTCCTGCCGGAGGCTCCCTGCCTCTCTTCGGACGAGCTCGCGATCGTGAATGCCCACCTTCGGGCGGGCGGCAGCGTGGCTGCCAACTGGGCGCTGGGCGTGCGCGACGGCAGCTGCGAATGGCGCGGCTGGTCCACCTTGCTCGACGTGACGGGAGCGGAGGACATCCGCGAGCTCCCTACTCGCGAAGGCCTCTATGTAACCGTTCCCGGCGGGCTCCCCGTCTCGGCGGGCTTCGATCCGGGGACACGCATCGAGCTTCGGCCGGATCCGTCCCTGGCGCTGAGAATCACGGGCGAGCGTGTCTACTGGTCGGATTGGGCCCTCAACCCCGCGCCTGACGACGACGGAGCGGGGGCGGACGTGGCCGTGGTGACCCGAGAGACCTCCGCCGGTGGACGGGTCACCTGGTTCGGCCTCCGCACCCGACAGGCGGCAACGCCAGCTGACAGTGTGCGCCTGGACCTGCTGCTCTCCAATGGTCTGAGGTGGGCGGGTGGGGTGCCGACGGCCAGCGTGGGGCATTGGCCCGGCGGTGCTCAGGCCGCGCTCATCGTCGTCATGGACGTCGAGGGGGAGGAGACCTATGTGAACGCTCGGGACGCAGCGTCGGTGTTCCGAACCGAGGGGCTTCCCATCACGTTCTTCGCCGTGTCCCAGCTGGTGCTGGGGGATTCTGAGCTCGCGACGGCCCTCACGGCTGCGGGCGAGGTCGGAACGCAAACGGTCGATCACACGCCGCTGGCCGGTCTCACTTCGCAAGCCCAATCCGTTCGCCTCCGCCGGAGCTGGAATGAGATCGAGGCCTGGGCGGGGGTGGGTCCTCTCGGACTGCGGCCCCCGGAGGAGGCCTTCGATTCGGCGACGGTCCTCAGTTGGCGGCTGGCGGGAGGTCGGTACATCCTGGCCGGAAACGAGGCACGCTCCGGAGCCCCAGGAATCCACGACACGCCGAACGGGCCCATGGTCGTGATCCCGCGCTTGATCAAGGACGACTACGACATCGTCGTGCGCGATGTGACCGTGCGCGCGGGTGCACTGGGGAGTGCATATCGCGCTGGGGCCAACAAGATGCACGCGATCGGTGGTCTCGCTGTGATTGCGGGCCATACGCAAATCATCTCGAATGCTGCCCGACTCGAAGCATTCCGATCCGTCGCTGACAGCGCACGTAGCCAGGGCGATTGGTGGATCACTCGAGCAGATGAACTCACGGCCTGGTGGGTGGCACGTTCGGGTGTGGTACTCGGTTGGGAAGCGCCCTCTGCACCCCGAGAGCTTCCTCGGCTGGTCGTCCGGGGATCGTCGGACGCTGACATCGACGATCTCTGGGTCGATGTCGTAACTCCCGCGCGTTCCGGGGGGGCCATCCCCTTCGTCGACAACGTATCTGTGGAGTACCTGGACGAGTCCTGGGGCATGCGTGTGCACGTCGGGGCGCTGGAGGCTGGCGCTACGAAGTCCATCTCGTTCACGGTACCTGCGGAGCAGGACCCCGGGTCGTGAAGCCGGTACGCTCGGGCCTGATCGTCGCGCTGACGGTCCTGACCGGGAGCGCCTGTGCGTCGGGTACTTCTGGCCCACGCTCCCTGGTGCCGACTGAAATGCAGGAGCCCTTCGTCGCGGGTTACCACGCGTACTGGACCGGTGACAGCTGGCGATCCTACCCCTTCGACGTGTTGGACGAACTCTTCTTCTTCGAGACGGAGGCGGGTGCCGACGGAGAGCTGAT
>JBDGVS010000499.1:0-2389 GCA_039585535.1 Gemmatimonadota bacterium
GGAAGCGAGGGCTGGGCGAGCGCCGACTCACGGACCGAATCGTGGTTCACCCATCGTGGATCGCCCCGACGGACATCCGCGACGACGACATCGTCATCGTGCTCGATCCGGGCATGGCCTTCGGTACCGCCGAGCACGGGACCACCCGCGGCTGCATCCGTCTCCTGGACACGGTGGTCACAGCCGGGGAGCGAGTGCTCGATGTCGGTGCGGGTTCGGGGATTCTCGCGATCGCGACCGCGCGCCTGGGTGCCAGTGCGGTAACCGCGATCGAGGCCGATGCACTCGCGTGTGAGGCGCTGCTGGAGAACGTCGAGCGAAACGGAGTCGCTGAGCAAGTCGAGGTCGTGAACGGCTTCGCGACCTCAGAGGGGCTGGCCGGGCGCGGACCTGTCTCCGGAGTTCTTGCGAACATCGAGACCGGCCTGCTCACCCCGCTCTTCGAAGGATTCGCAGCGGCGATCGCAGACGGAGGTTGGCTGATCGTGTCCGGAATCCTGGGGCACGAGTGGGACGACGTGCGGGCCGGCCTCGAGAGCCATGGCTTCAGCTTCGTTGCCATCGATGCTGATGGGGAGTGGCGCTCGGGGCTGTTTCGGCGGCGAGCGTAACGGGATCAGGAGGCTCGTCGCTCGTACCCGGGCGGGAGCTCCGAGTCCGGTGGCGAACGGCGTGCGATCACGCGTCTCGCATCGCGCTCGGCCACTGCGATCGCGTACCACCGACCCACGGCCAGTCGAGACCTGTCGTCCACGCCGCGGCCGAGCCAACGGACGCTCTCGCGAAGCCGGATGTCCGAGGCGCTCCGTCCGGGTGGCCCCGGGGGACCGTCGACGGCGATCACCCATGCACCACGGTGCTCGGGGAGTGCGAGCCCCTGACGGCCTGTCGAGTCGGTCTCACTTGCGACCGTCGGCCATCTTCGACGCCACGCTTCGAGGATGCGAAAGTGTCCTGGGTGACCCTCGAGCGAGCGGCGCAGCCGCTCTTCGTTCAGCGTCCTGTCGACGTGCTCGGTCAGGACCTCCAAAAGCTCGGCAAGCCGGAGTGCGGGGTGGGGGTGTCCAAGAAGAACGTCTTCAGCCGCTTGAGCGATCCGATCCATGGTTGCCTCGGTATCAGGTTCGACGGGAGGACGTGCAACCTGCGCATCAATACCGGGCGTCTCCATGTCCTGAGGGGACGATCTCGGCGTCACCCGCCTCGTTGATCGACGCCGACTCCGTCGGTAGCTTCCCAACCCCGAACGAGAACCGAAACCCAGGCGGGCCTCACCGTGTCCAGTCAACTGAAGACTCGGCTCCAAGCCGATCTGAACGCCGCTAGAAAGCAGCGAGACAAGCTTCGCACGCTGGTCGTGTCGACTGCGCTGTCCGAGGTACGAAACAAGGAAATCGACCAGGGCGGCGACCTCGACGACGAAGGCGTCATTGCAGTCATCACGAGGGCAATCAAGCAGCGTCGTGATGCGTCGGAGCAAATGCGGGCCGCGGACCGTCCCGAACTCGCCGACAAGGAAGACGAGCAGTCGTCCATCCTCTCCGAGTACCTGCCGGAAGGGATGAGCGAGGACGAGGTCCGTGCGCTCGTCCGTGAGATCATCGCGGGCGGCGTAGGGGAGATGGGCCCCTTGATGGGCCAGGTGATGCCGAAGATTCGTGGGCGGTTCGACGGCAAGGAAGCGAACCGAATCGTCCGCGAGGAACTGGCGGGGTGACCGAGCGGTCATGAATGACCACGCGCTCGAGGTTCTCGAGTTCGAACGCGTGCTCGAACAGGTCGCGAGCCGGGCGTCGAGCGACGTCGGACGAGCTCGCGTCCTGGCACTTCGTCCCCGTGTCGATCCGGAGGCGGTAGCTCGAGAGCTCGAGCGCGTTGGGGCTGTCATGCGCTTCGTCGGGGAGGCGCCCGGTTGGGCCCCCGGAGTGATTCCCGATGTTCGCGAGGATCTCTCCTATCTCGGTGTGGAGGGCTCGTTGCTCGAGCCCCTCGGTCTCGTGCGTCTCGGACGCCTCCTCGCTGCGTCTCGCTCGCTTGCCCGCGAACTCGCCTCCCATCCGGAGGCGTATCCAGAAATTGCAGCGATTGAGGTGCGTCTCGTTGATCTTCGGCCGATCGAGCAGGCGATCGAGCGGTGTGTAGACGAGGAAGGGACGGTGCTCTCGTCTGCATCCGGGGATCTGAAGCAGATCCGCGACCGTCTGCGCGGTGCCCACGCGAAGATCGTGCGCTTGCTCGAACGGTACCTCGGGACGATCCCGGAGCGCTTCGTGGTCGGTGACGCTTCTGTAACGCTCCGTGACGGACGATACGTCGTCCCTGTGCGGCGCGAGGGGAAGGGTGAGGTCGGCGGGATCGTTCACGACGAGTCACAGACGGGAGCAACGCT
>JBDGVS010000500.1:0-4829 GCA_039585535.1 Gemmatimonadota bacterium
ACGAGCCGCCCGAAGCTCTCACGCACTTCCTCGCCCCACCCGACCATGAGCATGGCGAGCATGGTGGGCGGTTGTCCTAGGAGCAAGAGCCAGCCCTTGCTGTCGGGAAGCCCGGCCTCGGTGAGGTTGAAGCACACGCTCCGTGCCCGCTCCAGCCACTCGGGCGCAGCGGGCACGGACCAGAGCGCGAAGCCCCACCAGGCCACCGAGACCGTGAGGATGAACCCCACGGCCCCGATGGGCCCAACGTCTTTCTTCGTCATCAACCGATCTGCCACATGGCCGAGAGGAGCTTCCAGTTGGCGAAGTAGTACACGACGAACGCCACCATGAAGATCGCGACGAGAATCATGGTGCCGGGCATCATCCCGAGCACGCCGTGCTCTTCGAGCTCGGTGTCGTCCGTTGGCAACTCGAGGAAGGGCTTCTTGTACAGCCCCGGCGGGACGCTGCCCGCGAGCGCGGCCTCGCTGTGATCGTCACCGAGCGGCTTGCCGAAGAAGACCGACCAGACGGTGACCAGGATGTAGATCCCACCGCCGGCTGCGGCGATGAGTCCGCCGATCGCGGTGATGGCCATCATCAGATTGACGGCGGGCGAGTACTCGAGACTGAACGGCGCCCCCGCGAAGGTGATGTCGTAGTGACGACGCGGAACGCCGAAGGTTCCGGCGAAGGTCATCGACAGCGAGAAGATGAGCATACCGATCGCGAAGACGTACGGCTGGATCCGCGCGAGGCTGTAGAACGCCACCTTCTTCCGGTACCGGAGACGACGGTGGCGTGGAAGTGCCCCGGAATCCTCAGTGTGTTGTGCGCCACGATGTTGATCTGCTCGGTACCGAAGGTGACACCCGTGATGCCGCCGACGAAGCCGAACACGACCACGGAGAGCACGAGCGAACTGAAGCCCGGATCGTGCCAGGGCGCCCTGCGCAGCCATCCGAAGAGGCCCTGTGTGTGACCGCGCAGCCTCATTCCCATCTCCACACCCGCCGGGACGGTGAAGCCGTGCAGCATGGACGCGAGCACCGCCATGTACATGAAATACGAGGTGTTCACGATCTTCCACGATGGTCCGAATCCGGGATCGACGAGCAGGTGATGCGCGGATGCCATCGAGATGAAGGCGATGTAGAGAACGAAGGCGGTCCGGCTGATCTTCTCGTTGACGACGACTGAACCGACGGTGAGCGCGCCGAGCAGATACCAGATCGCGACCATGGCGGCCACGTTGATCTGCTGCGAGGAGTGGCCGAGACCCCACCACACGAGTCGGTAGACCTGTGGGTCGACATTCATGATCCCGAGAGACCAGAGGAACGTCGGGATGTAGATCGCCGCCCCGTGCCCGAGGGTGATGGCCGCGATAATCGCCGCGGTGATTCCGCCGAAGGTGACGAGCGGCACGGAACCGGTGTACGTCTCCTCGCGCTTCGCCACCACAAGGGTGGCGAAGAAGATGACGGTCACCAGGATCGCCCCGACCGCGAAGAGGATCACACCCAGATAGAACAGCGGGTGTGCGCGTAGCGGGACGTACGAGGTAAAGAGGACGTCGGCGCGGCCCGTGAACATGGTCCACTCTACCATCAGCGCACCGAACACCATCAGGCCGAAGGCGACCCATCCAACCTTCGGCGCGGGTACCCTGCAATTCAGCAAGACCGCGGAGGCGAAGTACAGAATCGCCATCTCGAAGAAGATGATGAAGAAGATGAGCATGTTCATGCCGTGGATCGTCAGCCAACGGTAGAACTGCTCATCACTGAGAAGGTGAACGGTCTGCCAACGGGTAAGCAGCACGAGGATGGCTGCGATGCCGCCGATGAGCAGAGCGACGGTGGCCGCGACTGCATTTGCCTTGATGAGGGCGTCGGCGTCTTTGTGGACCTTGAGGCCGGTCGTCGGACACGTCCGAAAGAGGCCTGCCAGAGCAGCCGAGGCGGAGGTCGGGGCGCTCATTGCCCACCTCCCGCCGTCGTCGCCGATGGCGTGGCTGCATCAGCGGAACCAGCGGGTTCGACGAGTACCTTCCCGACCATGAGATGGTGTCCGACCCCACAGAATTCGTTGCACACGATGCGGTAGTCACCCGCTTCCGTGGGTGTCACGCGCAGGCCATAGTCGTAGCCCGGGACCACCTGAAAGTTGACGTTGAACGGATAGAGATTGAATCCGTGGTTCACGTCGAGTGACGAGAGGTGCAGCGTGTATTCCGCGCCCTGCTGGAGTTTGAGCACGGGCATCCACTGATACTGCGACGCCAGGAGGTAGACCTCCGCTCCCGGGGGCGGCGCAACAACCGGAATCCCGCTTTCGAATTCACCGGTTCCATAGTCGCCGATGAACTGCGTGACCCGCGCCAGATATGCGGAAGGCTCGACGCGCGCTCGGATGCCGGTGGGATTCTGGCCACCCCGCAGATGCCAGAGCGGCATCATCGCGAAGAGAATCAGACACCAGACAAAGGAGATCGTGAACCAGATTTTCTCGGACTTGTGGACCGGCTTCCACCAGACGCCCTGAGGAGCGGTGAGACCTGTCTTGTACATGGTCCCCTCCCCTACGGCAGTGTGGCAGTCGGGAGACTGTAAACCTCATACAGTCCCCAACCGGTGAAGAGCACGAGCATCACCGTGAACCCGATGGCGAGCAGTACGAACGGTCGGTCGTAGAGCCGCTGGAAGAACGGGATTTCAGGTGGTTTGTCCGGGGCCGATGGGTCGTTCATGGATTCCTCCGATGGATGGTTCGTGCTTCGTCCACCGAATGCCGCGGGGGGAGGGTCGCGGGGGCCGGATCCGGTACAGGGGTGTGGCTACGTCATATCTGCGCACATCGCTTTGCCGGCCTCGGAGCCGAGGTCCGCGACGGTCGTGTCTGAAAGGAAGTCACGCAGTGCCGCGCCGACGTGCCTCCACTGCTCATGGGCAGCGCAGGGGTCGGACTCGAGACATCGTTCGCGGCCCAGCAGACACTGTGCGCCCTCGGGTATGTCGTCGAAGTGGCGAACGATGTCGGTGAGGCGGAGGTCGCCCGGCGGAACCGCGAGTCGAAAGCCGCCTCGAGGGCCGCGCGTCGACGCGAGCACGCCGAGCACGCCCTCACGGGCGAGCACGTGCAGGATCTTGGACAGATAGTTCTGCGGCACGTCGAGCCGCTCCGCGACGTCACCTACGCGCACGGAATCACCGTCCCCAGCGTCGGCCAGACAGAGCGTGGCGCGCAGGGCGTAGACGGAAGATTTCGAGAGGATCAAGAGGCGCAGGCGTCAGGGTTGTGCTGTTCTCGATTGCAATTATCATGAGCATATGATGAATACTTCGCGCTCGCAATACGAGACACTGTGGCTCTGACCGCCGTCCGCGCCGCCCAGAGGATCGGGAGAGCCCCGCTCTCCCGTATGGACGCGCTTTTCAACCGCCTCTACGGCTGGCGCTACAACCCCCTGTATCACTCTGGCGCGCTCGTAGTCGGCTGTTTCGTAGTCCTCTGCGCCACCGGCCTGTACCTGCTTCTCTTCTACCGCATCGGGAGCCCGTACGCATCGGTCGAGCGTATCGCGAACCAGCCGTTCACAGGCCGCTGGATTCGCACCCTGCACCGGTACGTCTCGGACCTGGCCATCGTGGCGGCCCTGGTGCACGCGCTCCGCATGGGCGTACAGGATCGTGCCTGGGGCCCGCGGGCCCTCGCGTGGGTATCTGGCGTCGTCCTGTTCAGCGTCTTCCTTCTCTGTGGGTGGACGGGATACGTGATGGTCTGGGACTCCCAGGCCCTCCTCATGGCCGCGGAGGGCGCACGGCTCATCGACGTCTTTCCGATCTTCTCGGAGCCGATCTCGAGGACATTCGTGGGCGAGCGCCCGATGCCGAGCGCGTTCTTCTTCCTGAACCTCTTCGCCCACATCGCGATCCCCGTGGGCATCCTGCTCATCCTGTGGATCCACGTGTCTCGGCTGGCGCGCACGTATCTCATGCCGCCGAAGCAGCTTTTCTGGGGCATGGTCGGCGTCTTCACCGCACTCGCCATCGTGTGGCCGGCGGTGCTCGGCCCGGAAGCCGATCCGCTCATGCCTCCAGCGGATACCGCGGTCGATCTCTTTTACGGCTTCTGGCTCCCGTTCAGCCGGGCGATGGGGCCCGGAGCGATGTGGCTGGCGCTCCTGGGCGTGACCGGCATCGTGGTGGCGGTTCCGTGGATGACCAAGCCGGAGGCGTCACGGAACAAGGCTCCGTCCTTCGTCGACCCACGCTTCTGTACAGGGTGCGAGCAGTGCTTCCACGACTGTCCGTACGAAGCGATCAGCATGGTGCCTCGCGACGACGACCGGCCCTACACGGTCGGGCTGGTCGATCCAGCGAAGTGCGTCAGCTGCGGGATCTGCGCCGGGTCATGTGCACCGATGGGCGTCGGTCCTACCGACCGCACCGGTCGTGAGCAGCTCACCGACGTGAAGGACTTCATCGCGACGGTCGAACCCACTCGAGACGATGTCGTGCTGATCGCCTGCCAGCGCACGGCCGCGGGCTGGGGGGCGACGGAATTCGCAGGTGCGCCCGTACTCCCCGTCGACTGTGCCGGAAGCCTGCACACCTCTGTGGTCGAGTATCTGGTCCGCGCGGGAGCCGGCGGCGTGATGGTCGTCTCGTGCCCACAACGCGACTGCTGGAACCGCGAGGGTGTGACGTGGCTGGAAGAGCGTCTGTACAACGGACGGGAGGCCGAACTCAAGGATCGGGTCGACCGCACGCGCCTCCGGGTGGTCTACGCCAGCGAACAGGAGCGTCGCAAGGTGAGCGACGCGATCGCCACATTCCGGTCGC
>JBDGVS010000501.1:0-2384 GCA_039585535.1 Gemmatimonadota bacterium
CGTGGACGCACGCTCCGCCGCGTATCCGGCGGACGTCATGCGCGCCATGGGCATGTCGATGAAGTCGGGGTCCGCGAGGTAGTGATTTCGGTCGGCAGACGCCCGCTTCCAAGCCTCGACGTAGAGGTGGAGCATTTCCGGACCGTGCCACGTCAACGCAGCGACGTCGTACTGCTCGAGGATATTTGCCATCTCCGCCATCGTGGCTCCCCCGGACGACGACGGAGGCATCGAGATGACGGTGTGGCCTCGGTAGGTGAACGAGATCGGATCGCGCCAGGCCGCTCGATACTGCTCGAGATCCTCATGGGTGATGAGCCCGTCGCCCCGGCGCATCTCGGCTACGATCAGGTCTGCGGTCTCACCGCGGTAGAAGCCATCTGGTCCCTGGTCCTGCACCCGACGCAGGGTAGCCGCGAGATCTGTCTGGCGAAGGGTGTCCCCAACGATCGGTGGCTGGCCATCGCGTGGCAGGAATTGTGCGGCCGACGCCGGATACGCGGATAGCGCCTGCACCATGGTCGGTCCGAGCGAACCGAGGAAGCGCTCCCGGATCTGGAAGCCGTCTGCGAGTTCGATCGCCGGATTCAGGAGGTCGGCCCATTCCATCGAGCCGAAGCGCTGGTGTGCCTCCCACATTCCCGACACGGTGCCCGGTACTCCCGCGGCGAGGTGCCCCACGACCGACTTGTCGGTCACGTTTCCGTTGGTGTCGAGGTACATATCGCGCGTCGCCGCCAACGGTGCCTTCTCACGGAAGTCGACCGCCGCCGTTTCGCCGTCCGCCGTGTGCAGTACCATGAAGCCGCCACCGCCGATGTTTCCAGCCTCGGGGTTCACGACGGCCAGCGCGAACTGCACGGCGATAGCAGCATCGATCGCGTTTCCTCCCGCCCGCAGGACGTCGACTCCGACCTGGCTCGCGTACTCGTCGGTGGACACCACCATACCGTTCTGAGCGGTGATCGGAGACGGATCGGCGGGAAGCCGCCAGGCCGACGGAAAGGCCCAGGCATCGGCTGTCGGAGCGCTCGGTTCACAGCCCGCCAGACCCAGGATCGTGGCAGAGAGGAGCGCGGTCCGGAGGGTCGTCTGTGGGAATCGAGTACGCATCGACGTCGTGGCTCGGGTGTGAGACGCGTTGCCGCGCGCGCGCGGCTTCGCATAGCTTCGGGCGCCGCAGAAGATCAGGGCGCTCTGGGCCTCTCACAAGCTTCCATGCGCGATCGCCGCCTAACCGAGCAGAGAAACCCCGCTTCTCAGGGCATCGACCAACTCGATGCGCTCGGTATCGTCGACCTCATCAACGCCGAAGATCGGCGGGTCGCGGAGGCCGTTGGTGCAGAGCGAGAGGCGATCGCCCGGGCACTCTCCTTTGCCGAGGCTGCCTTTCGGGCTGGGGGACGACTCGTCTACGTCGGTGCAGGTACCTCGGGCCGACTCGGGGTGCTCGACGCCGCCGAGATGCCGCCGACCTATCGCACCGACCCTGCGATGGTGCAGGGCGTGATCGCGGGTGGGTACGAGGCATTGGTCCGGGCGCAGGAAGGTGCCGAGGATCATCCTGCCCACGGTGCCGCAGCGATGGACGAGCTCGAGGTCGGCGCGGCCGACTTCGTTCTCGGCATCGCGACGTCGGGCAGTACACCCTACGTCCACGGCGCCATCGATCGAGCGAAGGAGCGCGGAGCTCGGACGGGATTCCTTTTGTGCACTCCTCCCTCCGCGCAGTTGCTCGAGAAGGTCGATGTCGTCATCGCACCTCTGGTCGGGCCCGAGGTCATCACCGGCTCCACCCGAATGAAGGCGGGGACCGCGACCAAGCTCGTCCTGAACACGATTACGACCGGTGCGATGGTCCGGCTCGGGAAGGTGTACGGGAATCTGATGGTCGATCTGCAGGTGACGTGCGAGAAGCTCCAGGATCGAGGAGAGCGGATCCTGGAAGGGATGCTCGGCGTCGATCGATCGGTCGCCACGGAGCTTCTGGATGGCGCCGACGGTCATGTGAAGACGGCTCTGGTCATGGGGCACCTTGGCGTCGATGCCGAGGAAGCTCGGCGCCGCCTTCATGAGGCGTCTGGAGTCGTGGCCGAAGTTCTGGGCGTCGCGGAGTGAGGCAGAGCGCGCGTTTGCGCTGGGGCCTTCTGATTGCGGTCACGGGCATCAGCGCGGTCGTGGTGTGGACGGTCTCCAACCCGACGCCGCATTCGGGCGGAGACAACTCGGGGTACGTCGCGCTTGCGCACGGGTTGGTCACCGACGGCACGTACACCGATGTCTTCGACCCCGAGGGGCTGCCGCACACCAAGTATCCCCCGGTCTTCCCCGCGTTACTCGGACTTCTCATGGCGCTCGGGGCTCGGACGTGGGCAGGGCTCAAG
>JBDGVS010000502.1:0-2376 GCA_039585535.1 Gemmatimonadota bacterium
TCGGGGAGGACGCGCAAGTGTCCTTTTTCCGAATTATTGGACTCGCCGACCCTGCCCAGGGACGCCAGAAGGCCAACGGGCATAAGGAGAATCGCAAAAGTGCCGAAAACGTATTTTCGATTTTTCCGAACGAAAACCGAAAGTCGAATCGACGAGGCGACGCCACACGGTGGGGCGAAGTGGGGGCGCCCAGGCCTCTACATGCGACCGCACGGAGGTTGAGGGCACAAAAAAAGGCGCCGCGGGGGAAGTTCTCCCCCGCGGCGCCGTCAGCGCCGGAGCGCTGATTCGTTCAGTACATCAGCTACCGCGCTTGATGATCGCGTCCTGGATCTCGATGTACGTGGTCGCGTTCTCGAGCAGCTGCGCCAGGTTCACGTTCACCGAGGCCGGGTAGTCGCCCGCCTGCTGGAGCAGCGACACCGCCTGGTTGAACTTCGGCAGCGACGACTGCGCCGTAGCGAGTGACTGCGGCTCCTGCTCGGCCACCGCCATCTGGTAGATGCTGTATCCGTGCCAGAAGTTCAGCTGGGCCGTCATCTCGACGCTCAGATTCGGAAGCTCTTTCGCTGCCGACATTCCCGCCGCCGCGTACGCGTAGTCGTTCTTCTGGTTGCCGTTCTGATACGCCTCAGCGAAAACCATCCGCGCCGCCTGCTCGGCGCGCTGCGGATCGTCCGCAGCAGCCTTAGCGAGGACGGCGACCGCGTCTTCGAGACGGCCCGCCTGGATGAGCCAGTTACCCTGGCGGAGAGGAGCACTCGGGTGATCCGGGTTGATCTCCATGACTCGATCGAGTGCCGCGATGGCGTCGTCGAGACGATCCGACCGCTGCAGAGCGTCCGCGTAGAGAACCCAGAGCGCATCCTCCATGGCATGCGTCTCGAGCACCCGCTCGCTCATCGAGATCGCCTCGGGAAGCTCATCGAGCTGGATGTAGGCAGAGACGATATTCCGGAGGTGACCAACCGGCGTTTCCGAGCCCTTCGCCTCGAAGACCTTCTCATAGGAAGCGATCGCCTCACGGTAGTACGCGACGGCCTCCGGTGCGACACCACCGCCGTCCTGCTCCTCACCCATCTGGGCTTCCTGCTGGATCTCGAGCGCCGCGCTGAAGGCGAAGCCACCGTACTGCTCGTGGAGATCCACGTTGTCAGGATCCACATCGAGGCCGACCTGGATGAACTCCATGGCACCGACCGGGTCACCGGCCTGCGCGAGTTCGTACGCGATACGCATGCGGATCGCGGCGTTACCCGGGTTGATGTCGAGGTAGCGGGAGTAGAAGTCACGCGCCTTCGCGTCCTGATCGTCGACGGCCGCGATGTAGCCCGCGAGCTGAAGCGCTTCTTCGTGGAACGGGTTCGCTTCGATGACCGTCTCGAGCTCGGTCAACGCGCCGGGGTAGTCCTCCATCTCATACAGGATGCGGCCACGCAGATACCGTGTCCCGATCGCATTCGGATTGAGTGCCAGCGACTCGTCACAGTTGCGCAGGGCGTTCTCCCACTGCTGTGACGCGAAGTAGTCCTGGCAGATCGCCGCCGAACGGACCGTCGTGGAGTAGGCCTCGAAGGCGTCGAAGATGTGCTGGGCAGCCTCTTCGCGGCCCTTCTCGGCAGCCGGGAAGGGGGCGATCGGGAACGACTCGGAGCCCGCGATGTCCCACACTTCCGCACTCACCATCCAGCTCTTGTCCGGCTGCTCTGTGTAGCTGGCGCAGATGGCGACGGGCACATTGATCTGCGAGGCGAGCTGCCTGGTCCGGATGCAGTCGAGCTCGTCGATCTTCAAGTCGAACTTCTTGGCCTCGTCCTTGATGTCGCCCTCGTCCATGGCCACGTGGGTAGGCATCGTCCCCATGAGCTCCCGGAGATCCTTGGACGCATCCTTTCCGAAGTTGTCCTTCGCGCCCTCGAGGGGTGCGAAATACGGAATGAGGACACGGAAACGACCGCCGTCCTGCGCTGCGACCTCAGTCGCGGGCGCGAGAATCGCGGCAATGGCCGCGATCGCGAATGTAAGCTTGAGCCGTCCAAGCATGGCTGATCTCCCTGGGGTTACCCACGTGTACGACCCGCTACTCCGACGGGCCTCGCCCGTTTCGTGATCGGGCGTCGTCAACTTGTTATTACATCAAACGAAAAGCCGGAGGTCCCTCGAACGCGAACCCCGGCGAATGAAGCTTGAGAAGTTATGCAATAATAATGGTAACGGTCAATCGGTCTCGGCAGCCTCGAACACCCCCTCGACCCGATTTCACGACCATCCGTACGCCTTCCCGCCCCCGGGATTACCGCCCCCACGGACAGCGCGCAAGTCTCGGGCGAGATATGGCGAAACGGCCGGGCAGAGCCCGCGCACTACTCAAAGGGC
>JBDGVS010000503.1:0-2368 GCA_039585535.1 Gemmatimonadota bacterium
GCTCCCTTCATACACGGGGAGTCGGAAGTGACCCGTGTCGAGCATCAGGTCCAGCGCCTCACTGAGCGTCGCCTCGATGGGCAGGGCTGCCATGTCGGTACGCGGAGTCATGACCTCGGCCACGGAGACCTCGTCCAGTCGGATCACGTTCGTGACGACCGAGAATTCGTCCTCGTCGATCGTGCCTTCGCGCCGACCGATCTCCGCGAGCACCTCGAGTTCCGCTCGGCTCACCGTCGGGCCGGCGTGCTCGGGCGTGATCAAGCCGGACATCCAGCCCAGCGGGATGAGCACGGGCTTCATCGCGACGATCATCCAGCGGAGTGCGTGGGCGGTGGGGACCGCTAGCGCCTTCCAGTACACCGCCCCCGCCGTCTTCGGGATGATCTCCGTCACGATGAGGACCGCGAGCGTCAGAACTCCGCTGAAGACACCGACGGCAGCGTCCCCGAAAACCACCGCTGCCTGCGCGCCGGCCAAGGTGGCCCCCACCGTGTGCGCGATCGTGTTCAGCGTGAGGATCGCCGCGATCGGTTCGTCGACGTGTTTCTGGGCGTCCTCGAACCATCCACCCGCCCACTCGCCCTGGCCCTTCAGGATCGCGATATGAGAGTGGGTGATCGATAGGAAGACGGCCTCCAGGATCGAGCACAGGAATGAGATGGAAAGCGCGATCGCGACGATCGTAAAGAGCGTAGCCATAGTCGACAGCGGCCTCAGCGGCCTGTGAGAGCCCCGTGCGGGGAGAGGTCAGAGGGCTTCGTGATCTGAGTGTGGGCGGAAACGATGATGTCGGGGCGCGCCTGACCGTAGCAGACCAGACGGTGAGGCAGCAACACGATCAGCGCCCCAGATCGCTCCGCACCAGCCACAACTCCATCTGGGGCCCACTCATCCAGTGGAAGGTGCTGTCGGCGCCGACCCACCCGTCCTCCTCCCGCCCCATGCCCAGCTCCTGACCGCCCCACTCGGGAATGGCGCCACGCACCGAGAACTCCACGGACCAGAACTCCGTGGGGCGGACAGGCTCGCGTGGGTGGTTTCCGTACCGCTCCGGCCAGTCGGCGATCGCCCAGGCGCCTGCGTCGTGTACCCAGCTGCCCTGGGCGTGCGAGTAGACGAGGTTGTCGATCCCAGCCGCGGCACCCCGCTCCTCGGCACGGGCCTTCACCTGCCGTCCCTCCACGCCGGGCTTCAGCTCCTCGCCGATGACCTCTGCCATCTGCACCGACTGAGCGAAGAGCGCGCTGATCCCCGATGGCGGCTCAGTCTCGTTGGGGCGCAAAACGTAGATCTGCTTCTGCTGGTCCGTGCCGATACCCATAAGCTGCACGCCGAAGTCCACGTGCAGAACGTCACCGGGTTCGATGACCTCGTCCTGATGCACGCTGAAGCCTCGTGAAGCCCCCTCCCGGTAGATCGTCACCGAGGGGGAGAAGTTGAGCTCCAGCCCTTGATCTTCCACCTCCTGCAGGAGCCACCAGTACACGTCCTCGTTCGTGGTAACCCCGGGGGTGAGAACCTCATTCGAGAAGGCCCTCTTGAGAATATTCCAGGTGATCCAGCTCGCCTCGATACTGATCTCCAACTCGGCAGGCGTCCGGTGGGAGACGTAGTCGATAAGAAGGGGCTCGGCGGAGACGAATCGTTCCGCGTATCCCTCTCCGAGAGCATGCACCAGATACTCGTAGCCCTCCTGCGAGAGGCCGTCGGCCATCGTGACCGTGCGCGATCGGTTGATCGCGATCGTGCTCGGCTCTCGGGCCTGCACGTACTCCAGCAGATGGGGCGCCAGCCCCTCCTCGCCGTATCCGTGTCCGGCGTTCGGGGTCTCCGGGAAGAACGGCAGGATGTGCCCGCGGACGTGCGTGCCGAGGACGATGCGCTCCAGCGGCTCGTCGCCACCGGGATCGGAAATGATCCACGCGTTTCGGTGGCCCGCCCACGTGCTCCAGTAGTCGCCGAAAAGTCGAAGGACGGGGTCGGGATCATTCTCTCGGCTCAGAATGAGCCACATATCGATTCCATGCTCCCGCATATGTCCCTGAAGGGTCGATTCCATCTTCTCGAGCTTCACCGACCATTCGCGCTCGGTGCGCTGCCGCACCAGATCCGGGAGGGGGTGTTGGGCGAGTGCGGGTGCGGCGGTCGCGCCCACGACGGTGAGAGCCGCGAGAAGGAGCGATGGTGTGCTTCTATGCATGCTTCGGACACTTGAGTGTGAGAGAATCGGCTGCAGACGGGGCAATCTAGAAGCCGCGGCGCGTTGCAAGCGACCCCTTATCGACGCGGGCCGAACGCAGGGGCTTTCCATAAGTGGAGGCGGCGGGAGTGAGCTGCGGTCGGCGCTGAGCGCCGATCCTCGCTC
>JBDGVS010000504.1:0-2365 GCA_039585535.1 Gemmatimonadota bacterium
GGGGAGAGCGGACAGCCGAGCAGGACCGATGGATCTGAGCCCCGAGCACACTCCACCACGAGTGAAATGAAGAATCTGTTGAAGTCGTCGGATCGTGAGGCCGTGATGCTGCGGATCTCGGGTATCCAGGCCGACTCCGAGCGACAATGGGGACGTATGTCTCCCGCCGGGATGTTGTGCCACCTCACGGACTCCTTTCGTGGCTGCCTCGGAGATCGGCCCTTCTCGGATCAAAGCTCGCTGGCGGGAAGGACGGTGATGCGACTCGTTGCGGCGACGGTTCCCTATCGATGGCCCAGGGGGATCCAAACGCTTCCGGAAATGGACCAGGAACGGGACGGCACGACTCCAGGAGATGTCGAGGCGGAGCTGGTGCGCCTTCGGGAGGCCGTCGACGACTTCGTCGGCAGGATGGACCCCGAGACCATGAGGCACCCCCTTTTCGGCCCGTTGACCCGTGCAGAATGGGGTCGATGGGGCCATCGACACATCGACCATCACGCCCGCCAGTTCGGACTCTGACCAGGATCAGAATCGAGATCAGGACTCTCCCGCTCCTCCCCTCCGATCGGAGCCGGCATTCCTCATGAAGCGTCTCTTCAACTTGATCGGAATGACGATCGGCGGCTGGATCGGCTGGGAGATCGGAGCCATGCTCTCTCTCTTCACCGCGTTCATCGTCAGCGTGGTTGGGACCGGGATCGGTCTTTACGCAGCTCAGAAGGTCGTCCGACGACTGTTGCCCTGACGGCAGCCGCCTTGCCCCCCTCGGTCAGTACCCTGCGCGCTTGTCTACGACGTTGTCCCAGTCGGTCAGGGGTGCTCCAGCGACGTAGCGCGACAGGTTGCGCAGGATCAGCTCGGTCTCACGCTTCCAGAAGCCCTGCGTCACTGCCGACACGTGCGGAGTTAGCACGACGTTCGGGAGTGTCCACAGCTCCGAATCCGAGGGAAGAGGTTCGCGAGCGTACACGTCGAGTCCGGCGCCACGGAGCCTGCCCTCGCGTAGTGCCTCGATCAACGCCTCTTCATCCACGAGACTGCCGCGCGCCACGTTGATCAGCACCGCGCCGGGTTTCATGCGAGCGAGCACGTCGGCATCGATCAGTCCCCGCGTCTCCGGGGTGCCCGGAGCTGCGACGACCACGGCATCGCTCCGGCGTACGAGCTCGTCGAGGCCTGACACGCCCGAAACGATCTCGATCTGAGACCCGAGTCCGCCCCCACCGGCCAGGGGTTCCAGCTCCCTCTCGTCCGCTCCCGGGGGATTCCGCTTCGAAGCGATGACCCTCGCGCCGAGACTCGCTACCCGACGCGCGACCTCCCGCCCGATTCCACCGAAGCCGATGATGCCAATGGTCGAGGAAGACAGTTCGGACAGCGGAGCACCCGCGACGTAATAGGGCTCCGTCGACCACTCCGCGCGGCGCTGCGCGTCGACAGCGAAGTCGAGGCCGCGACCAAAGTGCAGCAGCATCGCCAGCACCGTCTCCGCCATGGGCGGCGCATGAATGCCCGCCGAATTGGTGAAGACCACCCCGCTCGCGAGCATCGTCGGCGTAAGCGACCCTCCGACTCCTGCAGCTCCGGAATGCACCCAGTCGAGCCGGGGACCTGCCTGTAGCAGCTCTGCGGGGATCCCGTACCCGAAGTAGACCTCGGCCTCTGACACCGCGTCGAGCACGGTCGCGGAGACGCGTGCTGCGCCGTCACCCGAACCATCGGTCTCTTCGTCCACGACGAGGAGGTCCCATCCGGCCGGAAGCGCCTCGCGGATACGGTCCGGCACCCACTGCGGCATCGCCCAGATCGGGCGACGGTCCATCATGTCGAGGATGGCGAGCGGCATGGGTTCGGCGCTACGGGTACAGTCGGTTCATCAACCTCGGGAACGGGATCATTTCGCGAATGTGATGCCGGCCCGCGATCCAGGCGACCGTCCGCTCCACACCGAGCCCGAAGCCCGAGTGCGGGAAGGTCCCGTATTTCCGGAGATCGAGGTACCAGGCGTACGCCTCTTCCGGGAGGTTTTCCTCCTGGATGCGCGTGCGCAGACGCTCCAGATCGTCTTCGCGCTGACTCCCACCGATGATCTCCCCGTACCCCTCGGGCGCGAGCATGTCGTCGCACAGTACGGTGCGGGGATCGTCGGGGTTCTCCTTCATGTAGAAGGCCTTCGCCTCCTTGGGATAGTCGTGCACGAAAAGAGGGAGCTCACGACCTTCCATGAGAACGGCTTCGTCTGCCGCTCCCAGATCCTTCCCCCACACGATGTCCTCCCCCTTCTCCTGCAGGAGCGCGACCGCCTCGGTGTAGCTCATGCGCGGGAACGGCGGCTTGATGAGTTCGAGCCCACTGGTGTCCC
>JBDGVS010000505.1:0-2361 GCA_039585535.1 Gemmatimonadota bacterium
CGAAATGCTGTCCCGACAGCCGAGAAGTCCAGCGTCGCCCGGCGAGGTACTCGCTGTTGGGCTGGAAGGTAACCTTGCCGCTGGTGACCCCATCGTGAGGAACGGGCCTCCGGTGCGGATCCTGTGCTCCCTGGCCGCGAAGCCCTGAGCAGCCACGAGCACGGTGTACTCACCGGGATCGAGTCCGGCGAAGTGGAACCGTCCGTCGGCATCGGTGATCACGCCCCTCTGGGTGCCCACGATAGACAGCGTGGCGTACGGAACCGGTCGCCCGTCCTCTTGAACGATTTGACCCCGTACTGGATCGGCCGCCTGCGCCGTGAGCGCAGCCCCGCCCCATACCGTCGCGACGCCAGGCGCCAGGAGAAGCGGCGCTGCCGCGACAAGGAACGGAACGACCACACGGTCGAAGAATCGGAAAGGTCTCTGCATTTCGGACCTCCATCAGGAGATCACAGTGACGCCGAGGCTCGTCACCTCAGCACACCATATTTAGGTGAAGCTAAAAACAAAGATTAGGCTTGCCTAAACCGAAGTCAAGTGAAGTGAGTGTGACCGTAATTGACACCACGGTGAATCCGTAGAACGATGCGTGATGCTCAAACCCACGCTTACACTCGCCACCCTGCTCGCGCTCGCGGGTGCCACGGGTGCCACGGCCCAGGATCTTCTCTCTCCCGATGATCTGGTCCAGATGGCGGCAGACGTCGCCGCACCCGCAGCCAGGATCTCGTACGGCGACGAGCCCTACCAGTTCGGGTTGCTGCGCGTGCCGGAGGGGTCAGGCCCACACCCGCTGATCATCGCCATTCACGGCGGCTGCTACCTCTCGGTGTTCGACATCGAGCACTTCGCACCCTTCGAACAGGCGCTCGCCGACGAAGGGTACGCGGTCTGGAGCCTCGAATATCGACGGGTGGGGAACGAGGGCGGCGGCTGGCCGAACTCCTTCCTCGACGTGGCCAAGGGGATCGACTTCGCGCGCGAGCTCATCGGGCGCGACCGGCTCAATCTGGACGCCGATCGGATTTACGCTGCCGGGCACTCGGCGGGCGCGAACTACGCGATCTGGGCCGCTGCTCGCCCTGGCATCGACCCGACGAGCGACGTCTACCTCGCAGACCCGCTACCCATCACCGGAGTACTCGGCCTCGCGCCCGCCGCGACGCTCGGCGAACTACAGTCGACCGGCGTGTGCGGTGGTGTGATCGACGGACTCCTCGGCGGCTCCGCGGAGGACTTCCCCGATCGATACGACGCGGTCTCTCCGATGAGGCTGATGCCGAGCGGCGTCCCCCAGAGACTCGTGATCGGTGCGCTCGACGGGTGGGCGCCAGCGGGTCAGGCGTACTACGACGCTGCGATCGCCGACGGCGGCTCCGACGTTACCCGCGTCGAGGCTCCGGAGTCGGGGCACTTCGAGATGATCGCTCCGACTTCTTCCACATGGCCGATCGTGCTCGAAGAGCTGCGCAGACTCACGGGCCGCTGAGACGCACCTACCTGGGAAACGCGAACTCCACCCCGACGCGCAGGACCCACGGACTGTAGGCTCGGTCGATCGTTTCGGACGACACGACCTCCCGCCCACCGCCGGTACGGTAGATCACGGTCTCGGTCAGCTCGGGGATCGTCATGTTCCATCGATCGACGTCGGTGACCAGCGCGAATGAGCCGAAACGATACCGGAGTCCGACACCCCACTGCCACTGGAACAGCTCCTTCTGCCAGATCCACCCCACGCCGAGACGGGCGCGCGGGCTGAGCGCGGACCCCGCGAGAGGCTCGAGAACCAGGGCGGCCTGAGTCGCGAAGAAGCCGACGCCCTCGAGGTCCGGGTCGGACGAGGTCTCGACAATCGGCGTATCCATCGGCAGGGGGGCGAGGCCGGGGATCGCACATGTCTGTCCGCCCACTTCTCCGGTCACGACGGCTGACCCTTCGAAGAGAAGCCACGAGACGACCCGCCACGCAGCGCTGCCCCCGAGGCCAGCGGCACCCGTCTCGCAATACTGCTCCTGGAAGGGCTCGGGGAGGTCACTGAAGAAGGCCGCCCCCACGCCGACTTCGAACTCCTGAGCCGACGCCGAACGAACCACGAGTCCGTTCATCGAAAGCAACACAGCCGCCAGAACGGCTCCCTGCGCGAAAACGCGCTTCCCCCACCACATCGTCGTCATGGCCCCTGATACGCTGGGAGGGCCGAATGATGACAGCCTACTCGGTGTTGAGGACCGAGACCGGGTCCACCCGTGCGGCCCGCCGCGCCGGCAGCCACGACGCCCCCGCCGTAACCAGACCGACGACCAGCGCCACGAGGAGGTACGTCCCCGGCTGAGTGGGATCGACTTCGTAGAGGAA
>JBDGVS010000506.1:0-2354 GCA_039585535.1 Gemmatimonadota bacterium
GCCCGTGACTGCATCAATCAGCACGTGTTCAACGGCAGCCGGCCGAGATTCGATTCGGCATTGCGCGAGAGCTGGGAGATCAGCGCTCGACTGAAGACCGTGAGCAACCGGACTCTGGTATCGTTCAACCCGTACTTCCAGGTGCGCGACCCGAGCCGCTTCTTCGACCCGGCCCTCGAGAGGGAAATGGGACGCCCGGTAGACCTGTGCGACCAGATCACGAACTCGAATCGGGACCGATGTGAGGGCGTTGCGCCCAACACTGCCTGGGATTCGCCGCAGTCCCCCTTCAAGGGCGTCCGCCGCTTCGTAGACATCAACTCGAACAACGTCCGCAATGCGGACGGCCCCACGGTCTGGTACACGGATCCGCTGGGCAAGAACGGACAGACCGAGCCCTTCCCAGGGTCGATCCGTCAGTGGGTGGCTGTACGTGACAACTCCGGCCTCGACCTGCATGGGCCTGTAATCGGAAACCGAAGCTACGACGCCCCCGGCGTCCGCGCGCCGAACTGATGCACTCAGGAGTCCCCCCGATGCGCCGTACCTTACTTGTCGCCTGTGCTCTGCTCGCCGTCGGTGCGAAGGCCCCCTCCCACGCGAGTGCTCAAATAGCGTGGGACACGCCCCGCATGCTCGGCCCAAACACCGAGGGAGGCCTCTCGGTCCACTGGCTCCAGGCGGAGACCCTTCCGGGAGATGGAGAGGGACTCATGGTCGTCTGGCAGCCGCCGGGTCTCCCCGACAACGTCTTCCTTCGCGGGGGGGCGGGAACCGGGGCTGGGGATTCCTCCGCCGGTTTCGGGGGCATCGACGTGCGGAGCAGAATCGCGACAGCCCGCCCTGGGCAGCCCCTCGACATCGCCTGGATCGCCGGAGCGGGGGTGGGCGTAGGCGAGTACATGCTCATTACGGTGCCCGTCGGGCTCACAGCAGGCCGGACCTGGGCCTCGGGGTCGGTCTGGTTTTCACCCTACGTGGGGGTCGGTGTCGCGATGGACTACCGGGCGACGCTCGATGACGAAGACGCCGTGCCCGACGAGGAGTTCGACGTGTATCCGACCGCCGATATCGGGCTCGACCTCGCGCTCGACCCGGGTCGACGCTTCATCCTGAGGGCCGCCGCCTCACTCGGCGATCGCCAGGCGACAGCGCTGGGCATCACGATCCGGACCGGAGGCTGACAACTGTCAGATCAGCCCCATATCTCGAAGAAGTCCATTTGCCCCTTTCCGTCGGGCGACGCGGTGGCGCCGGCCAAGTAGGCGAGAGCCATTCGCGACAGCTCCTGAGACCACTCCTCGTCGCTGAGTTCGAACGCCGCCGGGGCTGCGGCTTCACCCGAAGCGCGATGCCGCAGGGCTCCGGTAACGACCGCGATACAGACGTCGACCGCCCGCGCGGGATCGGGATGGTCGATCAGGGCGGAGTGGCGAAGCAGTAGGTGTCGGATATCGTGGCTCAGCGCCGCATCAAAATCCCGAGCCGCGTCGGAGACTGTGCCCGGCCCCCTGCGAGACTCGAGGAGACGCCGCTGCCGCGCTCCGGTCCGGTCCACCTCGACCAGCACCTGCATGACCGTGGCCACGATGTCTTCGAACGACAACTCATCCCACCCCCCGGCCTCCAGCGCTGTCGTCCACGAGTTTCGTGCGTCGGCCCACAGCTGGACCTCCAGATAGCGCAGGAGGTCTTCCTTGCCCTGGAATCGTGCATAGAACGATCCGACCGACGCTCGCGCCCGGCGGGCGATGTCTTGCACCGATGCGCCTTCGACGCCCCGTTCCGAGATCAGATCCAGAGCCGCCTTCACGATGCGGTTGAGCGTCTTTCTCGATCGATCCTGCAGGGGAGGTTTGACCAACTCCTTCAAGGCATTGGGCGTTTCATCCACGAGCGAACCTCCATCCGATAAAGAATCAGAATTCTATATATGGTTTAGTTGGACACCAGACAAGCGCTCGCGCAAACATGACACTGCGATGAGACCCGCGGAGCAGGGTGTGCGTCCCCACCCACCTGACTTCCGGAGGTCCGATGACGCAGTCCCTTCGCCCCAGCTCCTTCCATCTTTTTCGTCCGCCATATCACGACCTCGAGTCGATCGAACATCCCGAATCCCTACCCCCATCCTATGGCACGACCGGAGCCGCGCTGGTTTGGTGTATGGGGGAGCAGAGGACGGACCGCGACCTTCAGGTGGTTCGATCGAGGCGCCCGGGTCTCAGCCTGATCGTCGTTCTGCCACCCGCAGACAGTGTCCAGCGCCAGGACGAGATCTTCCGCATGATCGAACTCTGTCGTCCCTCGTCGGTGATGCCCTTCCATGAAGAGCCCCACGTCGATGATGTGCG
>JBDGVS010000507.1:0-2351 GCA_039585535.1 Gemmatimonadota bacterium
ACGGTCGATGGACGGTCTCCGTTGCCGGCGGGCGCAACCCTCAGTGGTCGCACGCCGGCGACGAACTCTTCTTCCAGGACGCAGACGACCGGATGATGTCCGCCGGTGTGTCGGACGGTGGGAGCGCCTTCGCCTCGGAGTCGCCCCAGCCCCTCTTCGCCCGGCAGCCAAGCTGGCTCTGGGGCAACCTGACCGGGGTCTTCTACGACGTGGCGCCAGACGACGACCGATTCCTTATTGCAACAGTTGCACCAGCCGACGGGGAGGCGTTCGACGAGGCCCTCGCCTCGGGCGTGCTCATCAACAACTTCGACGTCGAACTGCAGCGCATGGTTTCCCGCTGACCGGCGCCGCGAGCCTCTCCGGCGACGTTTCCGGCCATGGATGATCACCTCGGTTCGGCGGTCGCCGCACGGCGGCTCCTCTCTCGCAGCCTCCTCATGCGCGTGGTGGCGTTCACGACCGTGTATCTCGCCGCCGTGCTCGGCTTTGCGGCGGAGGTGGGCGTCAGTGAGCGCGACCTCACCTCGAGCGGTCTGGCGGAGCAGATGTACTACGCCCTCGGCCTCTTCGTTCTCGGTGGCCTCGACATCGGCACACCGGTCGGAGGCCCTGTCTGGGCGAGAGCGCTCCTCTGGGGGGCGTACTTCGTCGCTCCAGTCATCACGGCGTTTGCGATCGTCGAAGCGCTGCTTCGGCTCTTCCGGCCCATCGGTCTCCGGCTGCGACCCCTGAGTGGCCACGTCGTGGTGGCGGGCGCCGGGCGCCTGACGGTGCAGTACGTTCGCAAGCTTCGAAAGGTCGATCCCAAGCGGACGATCGTGATCGTGGAACGTGACTCCGATGGCCCGTATCACGGCGAGTTCGTGCGGGTGCATCGGGCCAACATGGTGCATGGCGACATCGCGAGTGACCGCGTCCTCGACGAGTTACGGCTCGATCACGCCCATCGGGTCCTCCTCTTCACGAGCGACGACTTCGCGAACCTGGATGCCGCCGCGAAGATCGGACGTCTCGCGCCGCAGTTGACCGGTCGGATCGTGGTTCACGTCTCCGACCTCCGCTTCATGAAGGAAACGTCTCAGTCGAGCGTGGGCCGCGACTGCGAGATCTTCAACGGACACGAGTCCGCCGCGCGACACCTCGTCGAGGATCAGCTCGAGGGGCACTTCCGGGCCACGCCCGGTCGAGATCCGATCGTGCTCGCGGGCTTCGGCCGGTTCGGGCGGACGGTTCTCGATCAGCTGCAGCGACTCGCTCCAGGCAGCTTCGGCCCGGTCGTGATCCTCGACCACGATGCGAGCCGGAATGTTCGCCTCTTCGAGGAGGAGCCGGGCTTCTCCACCGACTATGAGCGCGTCGTGATCGACGGCGACCTCCTCGACCCCGAGGTGTGGGACCGCGTCTGGAACGCGACCGGGGGCGGAATCGCGCCCGTCTTCATCATCGGGTCGGGGGCCGACGGGACGAATCTCCAAGCGGCCCTCTCGGTGCACAGGGAGCATCCCGAGGCGTATATCGTCCTCCGGGGATTCCGGGCATCCCCCTTCATCGAGGAGGTGGCGCGCGAGGCCGGACTCCACGCGGTGAACCTCGGTCAGCTGGTACAGGACGGGATGCCCGACCACTGGTTCTGAGACCGCGGGTTCTGAAATGCAGAGGGGCTCATAGAGCAACCTATAGGTCGCACGCATTCCTCACCGAAGGCACCCACCAGGAAGAGCCCGCGGCAGCTAGCCCAGCCTGCCCGCCCGAAGTGGTGACCGGAATTCGTGCGAAACGTTAGATCTAAGCCTCGATACCAGCCCCGAGCCAAGGGGCTCGAACGTCGGTTCCAGGAGGTCGTACATCGTGCTCACTACGCCGCGTCTTCTCCGGCCGCTCGTGCTGGGAGGGCTTTGCGCTACGCCCCTGGTCGCCTGCTCGGGAGGCGGCACGGCTTCGACAAGCGATGCTGCGCTCTCTCCGTTCGTGGAAGACACACCGATATCGGGACGAGTACTGGAGAACAGTACGGCGTGCGAAGTCGATGCCGCGTGCTACCTCCGAATCGAGTTCGCCGATACCTCGCTCGTGGCGCTGTACGGGACCGGTGAACGCCCGGCTCCGGAGTGCGCGATCTCGCGAGACGTGTCGGACGTCGCGTTCCAGCTGTCGTTGGAGGAGGTGATCACCGTTGTCGTCTCGCAGTGCGGATCGGACGGCTACTACCTGCGAGAGCTCGACCGGAGCGCAGGCTAGGCAGGGGACAGCGCGCGAGGGTCGTCCTCTGGCTGCCCGCTCCGCCAATGCCGCCTCACCCTCCCCGCAACGCCTCCACCAACGCCTCGTTCCCCGGCACGTCCAGAAAG
>JBDGVS010000508.1:0-2348 GCA_039585535.1 Gemmatimonadota bacterium
ACGACATCCCGAGGTCGTTGCCCTGCCGGTTCGCGGTGCTCGGATCATGGATCTGAAAGAAGTACTCCAGAATCTTGCGATACGAGATCTGGTCGGGGTCGAACAGGATCTCGAGGCCCTCGGCGTGCGTGCCGTGGTTGCGGTATGTGGCGTTGGGTACATCGCCGCCGGTGTACCCGACACGAGTCGCCTGTACGCCCGGGAGCTTGCGGATCAGATCCTGCATTCCCCAGAAACAACCACCTGCGAGTACCGCGCGTTCCTGTGCCATCGGGTCAACTCCTGAATGTCATCGTTCGGGTTCGTGCTATCCGTCAGCGGCTACGTCTTCGACCTGGTCGACGTACTCGCCGTACCCCTCTGCTTCCATGTCGTCGCGATGGACGAAGCGAAGAGATGCGGAATTGATACAGTAGCGGAGTCCACCTCGATCTACCGGACCGTCGGGGAAGACATGGCCGAGGTGGCTGTCGCCGTGCTTCGAGCGCACCTCAGTCCGGATCATGCCATGGGTCGTGTCCCGAAGTTCGGCGACGTTGTCGATCGGCTTCGTGAAGCTGGGCCAGCCGCATCCGGAGTCATATTTATCCGATGAGGCGAAGAGTGGTTCACCCGAAACGACGTCCACGTAGATCCCCGGTGATTTGTTGCCCAGGTATTCGCCGGTCCCGGGCCGCTCCGTCCCGTTCTGTTGCGTCACCCGGTACTGCTCGGCGGTCAGGGCAGAAACGGCATCATCGGTCTTCATGTAATCGGACATCACGACACCTCTCGTTGGTCCAGGTTGGTGTAGTCGCCATCTAGTACACCAAGGGTTTCACCCTGGGTATCCGTTCCCGAGACCGGGGTGCGTGGACGTAGTGCTCCCGGAGCCGCCCGTGATCAGTCGTGCTGCGCCGAGGAGATCAGCCTCCCTAACCGTCCTGGGAGATCACCTTCTTCGTCGTCAGCTCGAGACCGAGTGTCTCGCCTTTCAGGATCGCCGGCACACCTTGCTCCATCCAGACGGGTGAAGGCTGGTCCATGAGGTAGTGGTCGAAGAACTGTTGCATACGGATCGCCCAGTCGCGCTGGTTGTGCTGCTGCCGCAATCCGTGCGCCTCGCCATTGTAGTTGAGCATCCACACCGGCTGGCCGAGCCGCCGTAGCGCCGAGAAGAGCTCGCTGCCCTGGTACCACGGCACAGCGCCGTCGGCGGCGTTGTGCATCATCAGGAGCGGTGTGCGGATCTTGTCCGCGGTAAAGATCGGGGAGTTCTCGATGTAACGCAGGGGAGTCTCCCAGAGGGAGCCTCCGATACGGCTTTGTGTGCGCTCGTACTGGAAGGCCCGGCTCATCCCCGACTGCCACCGGATACCACCGTAGGCGCTGACCAGATTGGCCACGGGGGCGCCCGCCTCCGCCGCCGCGAACAGGTCGGTGCGCGTCACCATGTACGCGATCTGATAACCGCCCCACGAGTGCCCCTGAAGACCGATCTTGTCACGGTCCACGAAGCCCTGTTCGACGAGGTTCAGCACGCCGGGTACAACGGCATCGACGGCGCTCTCCCCTGGGTAACCGATCCGGTAGGGGATGTCGGGTACGAAGAGCAGATAGCCGCGACTCACGTAGAAGCTGCGATCGATCGAAGAGCTTCCCGCGGCCGGAATGAAGTGCTGGTGGAGCCCGTCCGAGAGCCGTTCGTAGAAATACACCATCATCGGGTACTCCTCCGACGGATCGAAGTCGTCCGGCTTGTAGAGGACGCCCTGGAGCGGAATGCCGTCGTTCGACGTCCACTCGACCAATTCTGATGTGCCCCACCGGTACTCCGCCTGCTGCGGATTGGCATCCGTCACCTGACGCGGGTCGTCGAGGTCGAGGTCGGTGACCCAGATGTTCGGGAAGTCGCGGAAGGTCGATCGGGTCAGCGTGACAACGTCCGCGTCGTCGGCCTTTCGCACACTGGCAAAACGGGCGTCGTCGGTGATCAGCTCCTCGGGCGCATCCGAGCTGCCGAAGCGGTCACGGTAGATACCCGCGGCTTTCGTGTAGAGGTGGAACGACGACAGCATGACATCATCGTCGGTCGGAAGTACAGGGTCGTCCTCATCCAGGTCGATGTAGCGATAGCGGGTATCCGTGGCCCGACCGGCACCCTCCGTGAGATTGCGTGGTGCGCTCGAGCCTGTGGGATCGATCGCCCAGATGTCGAACTGGTCGTAGACGACGAACGTCTCGTCGTCCCCGGTCCAGCCCGCGGACCCATACGAACGGAGCGCGTCGGGGTGGTCATCGAGGAGGTCGTGGAAGGGAACGCTCATATTTCCCGTCAGATTGATCTCCTCGCCTGTCTGCACGTCGAC
>JBDGVS010000509.1:0-2478 GCA_039585535.1 Gemmatimonadota bacterium
CGGTCGGGGTAAAGGGTTCGCTTGCCCCACCCCCGGGCTGGGTGGTCATTTAGCGCATTCCGCAAACAGCGGGCCCTGATCGAGGAAGCCGCCCCATGCCAACCCTGACATTCCACGGCCACGCCACCTTCTCCGTCCTCACCGAGGACGGCACGCAGCTGGTGGTCGACCCCTTCTTCACCGACAATCCAGGCTTCACCGGTTCCCTCGACGACATCGAGGCCGACTACATCCTCCTGACGCACGGCCACCACGACCACATCGCCGACGCGATTCCGCTCGCCGAGCGGACGGGTGCGACGATCATCGCGTCGTATGAGATCGCGACGTACATGGAGAACAGGGATGGTGAATCTTCCGAATGCGGAGTCGTTCACGACGATTCCCGGGGGCTTCCTGATCAACCTCAACTCGGGGCCGCGGATCTACTTCGCGGGTGACACCGGTCTGTTGATGGACATGCAGCTACTCAAGGGCCGTGTCGATATCGCGGCGCTCCCGATCGGAGACCGCTTTACGATGGGGCCGGAGGATGCGGTGCGGGCGATCGACTTCATCGAGCCGAAGGTCGTGATCCCGTTCCACTACGACACGTGGCCGCCGATTGAACAGGACGCCGAAGCCTTCGCCGCGTCCGTCGGCGATCGGGCCGAGGTGCGCGCCCTGCTTCCGGGTGACAGCTACGACTTCTGATGCGCTTGTGACTCCGCTCTCGTGGCGGGTTCTCGTCGATCCGCCACAGGATGGGGCGGAGAACATGGCGAGGGATGAGGCGCTGGCATCCGGTCTCGAGGACGGTCACGGCGTGCTGCGCCTTTACTCGTGGCTTCGCCCGACCATCTCGTTCGGGCGGAATGAACCGGCCCGGATCCGTTGGCAGGAGGCTCGCGATCGTAGCGATGTCGAACTGGCGACGGTTCGGCGTCCGACCGGCGGTCGGGCCGTGCTTCACGACGCGGAAGTCACCTATGCTGTGATCATCCCCCAACGGGCGCTGGGGGGCGCGAGGAACGCATACGTTTCGATCAATCGGGCGCTCGCGGCAGGACTTCAGTCACTGGGGGCCGAGGTCTCCGTGGTCGATGCTTCGATCGCAGCTGCACCGCTGCCTCCGGATGCTGGCCCCTGCTTCCAGACTCCCGTAGCGGGGGAGTTGGTCGCCGGAGGAAGGAAGCTGGTCGGCAGTGCTCAGGCCCGTATCGCACGGGCCCTCCTGCAGCATGGGTCGATCATTCTCTCTGGTGATCAGGGGGCGCTGAGTCAGCTCGATCCCACCGCCCCGCCGGTTGACCGGCCAGCGACGCTCGAGGAGTTGATCGGCCCGGTTGGCTTCGACGACGTGGTCGAGGCGGTCGTGGGCGCTTCCGTGGAGGTGTTCGGTGGCTCGTGGGCGCGCTCGTCATGGTCACCCGCCGAGGTAAGGGCGGTCGCTCGCCTGCGCGCCGAACGATATGACCTGGAGGAGTGGACGTTTCGACGCTGAGCGCTCGTCGCCGCATCGGCGACGGGGAGAATTGTGCTTGCATCCCGTCCCTCGACCGTACTTTCTTGACGCACGGGTCGGCGGTCTAAGGCCGCGCAGCCCTGTCTTCTCAATCGTAGCTCGCTCGAAGCTCTCCTCTGCCCGCCCGCCAGCGGGAGGAACTGATGCGCCCATATAGAAGCGTCCTGCTCGCCACCGTGATCGCCACCGCAGCCTGCGGGGACGCCGGCCCGGCAGCTCGCCCGATTCCAAACGTCGCGTTCTGCCAGGAGGTGCTGCCCAAAGTCGAGACCTACATGGCAGCCAGCCGGGCGGCCAATGCCACTCCGGACGACCCGCGCTACGGCGGTACCGCGGTCGTCGGTACGATCGGTGAGCTCGCGGACGGCATGAATTCGGCGGTGTCATCGGACTACAGCGCCACACAGCACCATCAGTTCGTAAATCTGATGACCCTCATCGACTACGATGAGGGAGCCAACCCTCGCGGCTACCTCGCGGAGTCGTGGGATGTGGCCGAAGACAACTCGTCGGTCACCTTCAATCTCCGCCGTGATGTCTTCTGGCACGACGGCGAGCAGACGGACGCCCACGACGTGGCGTTCACGTATGTCACCGTCACCAATCCGGAGACAGGCTTCCCGAACGCTGCGTTCTGGAATCACTACATGAAGGGGCCCGAGGGCATCGAGGTCGTTGACGACTTCACGGTCCGGATCCGCATGGAGCCCCACGCTGAGTTTCTCGACCCGTTCCGGTCGCTCGGGATCCTGCCCGAGCACCTGCTCGGGGAAGTCCCCCCAGCAGAGTTGAAGACCCACCCGTACGGGACGCAGTGCCCGGTCGGTAACGGGCCGTTCGTCTTCTGGTCGCACAGTCCCCAGGAGCGCTGGGTCTTCGAGGCGAATCCGGGATTCCCACAGGGCCTCGGTGGCCGGCCGTTCTTGGATCGCTACATCTACCGGATCATTCCGGAGCAGACGACGCTGCTCGCG
>JBDGVS010000510.1:0-2334 GCA_039585535.1 Gemmatimonadota bacterium
CCGTCTGCGATGGCACCCGCGTGGGCGGGGCGCGGCGTGTCCTCGCTGTCCACGAGTTCCCGCAAGCCGGTCCAATCCGGCTCTTGGGCGACCGCGGAGATGATCGAGTTTGCCGAAACTTCGAGGTACGAGCCCTCGATCGGCCGCGGCGAGCGGCGGCCCGAGGCGTCGGCTTCGTCGAGCTTCATGCGTTGCAGGGTGACGGAGCGAACGACCTCTCCCTCTCGCTCAATGCGAACGGGCGCGACCAAGAATTCGAACCGAACGCCCTCCCGGTACGCCTCCTCGACCTCGGTTTCGATGGCCGGCATCTCCCGCCGCGTTCGCCGATAGAGGATCGTGACCTCCGAACCGAGTCGCCGTGCCGCTCGAGCCACGTCGATGGCGGTGTTGCCCCCACCGATCACGACCACGCGGCGCCCCAATCGGATCGCATCTCCGCGATTCAAGCGACCGAGGAGCGCGGTCCCCCCCCAGCACCCCGGACCGACCTCGCCCGGAATCCCCAGGCGTCTTCCCTGTTGGGCGCCGATTCCGAGGAAGAGCACATCGTGACGGGAGCGAAGCTCCTCGATCGAAACGTCTCTGCCGATCGACACGCCGGTTTCGAGGCTCACCCCCAGATCCACGATGCGTTGGATCTCTCCCTCCAGCACGTTCCGGGGCAGCCGATACGGCGGAATACCGTGGCGGAGCATCCCCCCCGGCTCATCCGAGCTCTCGTAGATGACGACGGCGTACCCGAGTCGATTCATCTGATAGGCGAACGAGAGCCCCGCGGGACCGGCGCCAATCACGCCGATGGATTCGGGCTGCGGAGATGCGTCCGACCGGGGAAGCGACAATCCTCGCTCGAGCGCCCAGTCACCGATGAACCGCTCCATGGCGTTGATCGCGACGCCGCCGTCCTTCTCCTTCCGGTTGCAACCGGACTCACAGGGATGGGGACATACACGCCCGGACGTCGCGGGGAACGGATTGACCTCGACAATTCGCATCCAGGCCCGTTCGTACGCTTCGTGGAGGTCATACCCCAGCTTCTTGTGCTGGGCGATGATTCCGATCCAGCCCCGGATATCGGTCCCCACCGGACAGCCAACTCGGCAGGGGGGTGTCTTTGTCAGCGGCTCAGGTCGTGCGAGAATCTCGGCGTAGATATTCCGGTTCTCGTCCGTGCTCATGGATGACCTTCGAGCTGATTCCCCTGCGACCCGGATTCCTCGGACGCGGAACCCGCGTAGTCGTGCCGGCCACGAACGACCTCCTGGTTCAGCCTCCGGATCCGCCTCGACATGACGCGCACGATCTCGAGGGCAAGCGACGGATCGCTCTGGATCTGACGGAGAAAGGTCTTCTTGTCGATGGTGAGCACACGAGCCCGGCCCACGGCCCGCACCGTCGCGGCACGGCGTTCGCGTTCGAAGATCGCCATCTCGCCGAAGAAGTCTCCGCTCTCCAGAATGGCGAGGCGAGTCTCCCTTCCATCCTCCTCACGGATGACCTCGGCCCGTCCTTCCTGGATGACGTGCATGCAATCACCCACCTCGTCCTGGCGGACGATGGGTTGACCGTCTTCGAAGTCTTTGCCCAGAGTTCTACTGCCCATCGGATCCCCCGTTCATGGCTCTGGGCCGGAGGGGCCAATTGCTGGCCGCAAGATTCCAGCCCAAACCGGCGATGAACGCCGGGTGAAGGGTTCGCTTGAGTATATTGCGATACGGAGCGCTGCCGGTGAAGAGGTCCCAGAGCACGCCGCTCAGGTGACGCTCCTTTCCCTCTTGGCGCTGCTCGTTCGCGGTCATGCGCAGCAGACCCCGGCGCGTAAACCGGGCGCGCTGCAACAGATGGCTCACCGAAAAGATGAGTCGACCGATCGAGTTGTCGGAGTCGATACTTCGACACGCCGGCCAGTAGTGTTCTCGGAAGTCCCGCTCCGACACCCCGTGAAACACGGCGGCGCGTGCGGCTGCCTTCGCCGTCCGATAGGCCGCACCGAGACCATCCTTGTACAGGCGAGTGACTCCGCTGTCCCCGACCAGCACGATGCGGTCGGTGAAGGGCTGGCCCGTGCCTCGGACGTTGATCTGAGGGAGGCAGTGACAGACAGGCGTGGGAACCAGCTTTTCGGGGAAGCACGCCTGTACTTCGGGCGATCCGAGGAATGCGCCAACGAGCTCGTCGTCGATCTTGTCACCGAGCAGGGCCAGGGTCACGAAGTCGCCCTTGGGAATGAGGGCGGCGAATTCGAGGTGAGGAAGATCGAGAAGGAACACATGCATCGACGAACCCAGGTGCTCCAGGACTGACTCTCTCCCGAGTTCGAATTCGCAAATG
>JBDGVS010000511.1:0-2333 GCA_039585535.1 Gemmatimonadota bacterium
CTCCCCGAATCCTCGATCGAAGACGCCCTGCATTTCACCCGGACACAGATAGTTCCAGGCAATCAAGCGATCCACCGAGGCGAAGCCATAATCCGAATGCCCCGAGCTTCGCGCGGAGGAGCAGCTCCCGAGACTGAACGCCTCGGCATGCACACGACCTACCCCGTCCGAGCCGAACCAGAGGTCTCGCACCAGGCTTCCGCGCTCGTAATGGAGCTCGGCGACGACCCAGCCACTGACCTGATCACGGTCGCGGATCGCGATCCGCAGCCCTTCCTCGAACAGCGAGCGGGCCTCGGCACGGAGTCCCTGGCTGATACGAATTCGGCCGAGCGCGAGCATGGCGGCTGGAACTTGTGCGCCCTGATCGATCGCCTCCCCGAACGCGGCCCCCACGGCGACACGCCACTCCGTAGGCGGAACGCCCTCAGGCGCCGCTCCGTCGAGCAGGGCTTCCGCAGGGCCATACTCGTCAACGAACTCGGGCCGTGACAGGAGGCGCGTGAGCTGTTGGGCAGCTCCGGCACGGGCACGCATGTCGGCAACGCCGATCTCGCCCGTCGCCGGCAAACCACCGAGATCGAGGGGCTCCTGAAACTGCCACCATTCATCACGGCTGACGTTGGGCAGACTCAACGGGTCCACGACCGGCATGATCATTCTCTCAACGCGATCCGGATCGGGCTCGAAAAGCACAGGGAATTCGATCCAGGTGCCGGTCCGTCGCCCGTCCTGCAGGGCGGGCGCAAAGCGGAAGCGCGGTGAAACGCGCACGGCCACACGATCGAGTTCCGAAACCCCACTGGAGCGCGATACCTCGACGGCGCCGGGATCACCGTTCGCGTCTACCCAGAGCTGGAGCCACACCGTTCCGCCGACACCCCGCCGCTGCAGATGCATCGGGTAGGCGCTTTGAAGAATATCCTCCGCCGCGAGACGATCGAGCATCTCCGGCGCAATGATCACCGGTTCGCTCACAACTGCGGGCATCGCCCCGGCTGGCTCATCTTCGAAAGAGACCGTCCTGATCGGCGCGGTCACAGGCTCGATCGCGGGCGCAGCGGCTGGAAGCTCTGCGGCCCGGCCGGCCTCGGGGATCGACGTTGGCGCCTCGATCTCGGCGGACCCGTCGAGAGCCCCGCCCAGGAAGCGCACGAGCGACGCACGCGCTGACGGCACGGCCGCCCCACCCACCAGGATCGCTGCGACCACCGCAGCCGCCAGATGGCGTCGCACAGCGGAAGGCCGAACGTGCGGCTGCGCAGCGTAGGCTCGTGCCAACTCCGCACGAAGTTCAGGACCGAAGGACGGTCGCTCTTCGTATCTCAGTGCGGAGAGTTCCTCATCGAGTGCCCGAAGGTCCTCGGGAAGCTCTGCCCCGGTCGGGTGGATGCTCTTCATCGTTCGTCGTTCGCCGCGGCGGACTCAGCGTCCATCGAGACCTTGAGTCGCTTCAGGGCCCGGTGAAGTCGGACCGCCACCGCGTTGTTGCTGATATTCAAGTGCTCCGCGATTTCGGCGTTGTCGAGACCTGTACCGTATCGAAGGCTGAGAATCTCCTGATCCGCCTTCCGGAGCGTCCGGCTTCCATTGAGCAGGCGCTGAATGCGCTCCTGCCGGATGACCCGCTCTTCGTGCGACGGAACGTCCGCAACGAGGTCGGGGATGCGATCGAGCGAGACGTGCAAGCTGCCCCGTCTTTGGAGCGCACGCAGATGATCCGTCACGGCGTTGCGCGCGATGCGCAGCAGCCACGTCTTGGGCGAGGCCATGCGAGCGTCGTACCGATCAAACGATCGCAGCGCCTTCATGAATACGACGGAGGTGACATCCTCGGCGGACTCACGGGTTGCGACCCGGAACCGAACATACCGGTAGACATCACTCTGATATTCGACGTACCACGCCTCGAAGTCGTGCGGTAGCGGAGCTTCCGCACGCTCCTGGCGTGGCTCGGTCCCCTTCGGGGCTGCTTCTTGCTCTGTTCGCATCACTCGGTAGTACGTCGTGCCCGTGTATGAGGTTACACGGACACGACCCACTGCCTAGAGGAGCCCGCCGACCTTCGACACGAGATCGACAACCCGAGAGGAGTACCCCCACTCGTTGTCGTACCAGGACAGCACCTTCACCATGCGCCCGTCCATCACGGCCGTCGAGAGCGCGTCCACCGTCGAGCTGTGTGGATCGCTGGTGTAGTCGACGGAAACCAGTGGCTCGTGAGAGACACCGAGAATGCCGGCCATCGGACCGTCGGCGGCCGCCTGGAAGGCCGCATTGACCTCCTCGACCGTGACGTCTCGGTCGACTTCGACCACGAGATCAACGATCGA
>JBDGVS010000512.1:0-2326 GCA_039585535.1 Gemmatimonadota bacterium
CTCGGAATCACACTCTACAATCTCGGCGACGCCGAAGCCGCCATCGCGACATTCCAGCAAGGCTTCGAGTTCTATCCGCTCGACGGCAACATGCGAGCGCGCGAGGTACGACTTCTCTGGGGCATCGGGCGCCACGACGAGGCGATCGAGACCGGACGAGAGGTCATCGCCGCCTTCCCTGACGAGGCGCTGACCCACCTCATCGTCCTGAACGACATGGCAGGTGCCGAGGCGAGTCGCGGTCGCCTCGATGCCGCTCGGGGCTACCATGAGGAGAGTCGTGCACTCGCGGCAACAATCGGTCGACCGGGCACTGTGTTCTTCTCGGAGGTCGCACTGGCCAATCTCGATGTGGCCGCCGGAGAGGACTCCGTCGCCGTCGTGCGGCGCCTCGATCGCCGCTTCGACGAGATCTTCGCCAACGTGCCCGACGCGAACCGGCCTTACGGTCAGATGGCTGGACTGTGGGGATCGCTGGGCGGGGATGTGGATCAGGCGAGAGCCTGGGCCGACCGGGCGTTAGACGCCTTCCCGCCAGAGGCGGTGGGATCGTCGTTCTACGACGAGCTGCTTCTTATCATCGAGGGGTATCTCGCCATGCCGTCTGGCGACTACGAAGTCGCTCTGACCAACATGCGAGAGGTCGTCCGGCGTCAGAACAACTGCGACGACTGCTACCTGGAGATCATTGCCGACGCGTACGAGGGCCTCGGGCAGCCGGACTCGGCGGCCGTGTACGTCGAGCGCTTCCTCGCCGTCGGTGATTTCGACTTCGTGCACGACCGCGAAGGACAGACGCCCGATCGTCTCGAACAGCTTGCCCGCCTCTACGAAGAACTCGGCCGCACCGACGACGCCGCAGCCACATGGACCCGCTTCGCGGACCGCTGGGCAGACGCCGACCCCGTACTGCAACCACGTGTAGACGCGGCCCGAGCCAACGCGACGCGTCTGGCGCGAGCAGGCGGATGAGGCGCAGCTTCCTGTCATGAACTCGCTGAAGAACCTCATCCACGAAGCGCACCGCCGATCGCTATGGCAGGTACTCGGCATCTTCTTGATGGCGTCGTGGGGCGTGCTTCAGGTGATCGAAGTCCTGACGGAGACTGCCGGACTCCCCGACTGGACGCCGAGCATGGCGCTCGTGATCCTCCTCATCGGGCTACCGATCTGCCTGGCGACTGCTTTCGTACAGGAGGGGATGCCGGGTCGGGAGGGAGACTCACCCGCCGGGAGCGAAAGCGGCGAGAGCGAAGGTGCGGATGGCGTGGTGGCGCCGGTGAATCTGGCCGCCGGCACAGGCTCTCTGGATCGCCCGAGCACGCGCCCGTCTGGAACGCGGCGGCTTCTCACCTGGCGGAACGCCGTCCTCGGTGGCATCGGGGGATTCGCGCTTCTCGGTTTCAGCCTGATCACCTACTTCATCATGTGGGAGACGGGTATCGGCCCGGTCGGAAATCTGGTGGCTCAAGGCGTGCTCGCTGAGGGTGACCCCGTGCTCCTGGCCGACTTCGACAACACGACCGGGGATGCGTCACTGGGTGAGGTCGTGACCGAGGCGCTCCGAGTGGATCTGGCGCTGACACAGGCGATCACCCTGGTCGAAACGAGTGTGGTAAGGGAGCACCTCGAGCTCATGGGCGAGTCGGAAGACGCGGCCGTCTCGGGCGATATCGCAGACGAGGTCGCCGCTCGTGGAGGCTATGCCGCGATTATCGAGGGCGAGGTCGGCTCGGCGGGCTCGGGCTACATCTTCACGGCCACGCTTCGGAGCACGACCGACGGCGAAACGCTCGCGAGCTTCCGGAGAACCGCATCCGACGAGGCCGGGGTCATCGAGGCGATCGACGGTCTCTCCCAGGATATCCGGGAACGGTCTGGAGAATCACTTCGCTCCATTCGCGCCGGGGAGCCGCTGGAGGCGGTCACCACGTCGTCGCTCGAAGCTCTTCGACTCTTCAGCGAAGCCCAGGTGATCCGGGACGGCGGCGATGAGATCCGGGCACGCGCGATGATCGAAGAGGCCCTGCGACTCGATCCGGAGTTCGCGATGGCATGGAGAGTCAAAGCGGTGCTCCTCCAGGCGGCTGGCTCTCCGGCGCCCGAGGTGCGCACGGCTGCGACACGCGCGTATGAACTCCGCGATCGCCTGTCAGAGCGAGAGCGGTATTATGCGACGGCCATGTACCACAACTACGTGACCGGCGACATGGAAGAGCAGACCCGCGCCTACGAAATGGTGCTGGCCGACTTCGACAACACGACCGGGGATGCGTCACTGGGTGAGGTCGTGACCGAGGCGCTCCGAGTGGATCTGGCGCTGACA
>JBDGVS010000513.1:0-3501 GCA_039585535.1 Gemmatimonadota bacterium
AGAGCGATTCGTCCACTTCGGTCAACGTACTCGCCAGCGAGGAGGTACCCGGACCCGGTTCGCCACCTCTCGCCCCATGCCCTGGCAGATCCAGCGCCGACACCTCCCCGCCAAGGGTTCGGATCGCTGTGAGGACTCGCCCCCACGACGACGAGGATCCCGTAAAGCCGTGCAGAAGTAGCGTCGATTCGGTCATGGATGGTGGTGGTACCGTTCGAGCCGCCGCGGTGTGATCAGATCCGCTGGTCGTCTGCCCGCCAGCTCCGGATCGCCTGCTTGACACTCTTCCGGTCCGCGAGGTCGCCGTCCAGAACGCGCTTCACCAGATCAGCGAGCTCGTCGTCCGGCGCGAAGCGCAATCCGATGAGATGGGAGGTCGAGATCTCCCCGAGACGACCGTGCATCTCGGCGGGCAACACCCGTTCCATACGAATGCGCTCTTCCAGTCGAATGACCCGATCCTGCACTCCCAGCGGGAATAGCCGAGCAAAGAGGGTGGAGAGAATCACGCCTACGCCGAAGACCACCATCATCACGGCGCCCACCGAGAAATCACGGAATGCCTGCACGGCGAAGTACACCGTGGGCAGGAACACGCACGTGAAGGTCACGTAGTGATACATCGGCACCATCTTCGCGTGGCTGCTCGCGCTCTGCGTCTCACTCATTGGGTTCACTCTGCTCGTAGACTAGAATCGGACGAGCGGTAGACTACGGATCCCGCCTCGCCCCCGCACCCCGGATCGGGCATCTCGATCATGAGCGAACCGACCGAAGTGACCCGTGTCTACGGCGACAAGGAAATCGGCCGCATCCTCAAGCGTGCGACCGAACTCCAACACGACGAACCGTCAGCGCCCGGAAGCGGGGTGACGCTTGCCGAGCTCGAAGAGATCGCGGCCGAGGCCGGCATCGATCCTCAATACCTCAGGCGAGCCGCCGTCGAGCTCGACGCCGGGCATGGCGAGTCCTCGATCTGGACTCGCGTGATCGGCGACGAGCTGATGCTCGTTCGCGAGGCAGTGTTGGAAGGAGAGCTCGATGACGATGGATTCGAGCGCATCGTGGCGGCCCTCCAGACAGGGTCGCGAGAGCATGGACAGCCCAACCTGCTCGGTCGCACCCTGACGTGGCGAGCCGAGACGTCGTCCAAGACGCGGACGATCCAGGTCGTGGTCTCGTCGAGGGGCGGCAAGACGCAGCTCCGACTCGAGGAAGACCTCACTCAGACCGCGGTCGGGTGGATGGCGGGACTTACGGCCGGGGCAGGGATCGGCGTCGGCATGGGGGTGGGGATGCCGATCGCCCTCATCGTGAGTCGGCGGCGGACCGTTATCGGACGCCTCTTCGACGCGGTCGTGGAAGAGGCGCGCACCTCGATCGCGGACGCCGAACAGGCGGGAGACCCCCAGGGTCGCCAGTTGCCGCCCGGCACTACGTAGAATCACCCGCGACCTACGTCACCGACCCGGCCCGACTACCCCTCCCGACGTACAGAAGCTCGATCGTCGTTCCGGCATCGTTCCCGTGTGAAAAACACTCCCGCACAGGAGAACGATCATGCGCCCCTTCAGACACGTACTCGTTGCCGCCCTGGTATCCTTCGCCATACCCACGATGGCCGAAGCCCAGACCGCGGACATCCCCGATGAGATGGAGGCTCACAAACTTCCCCGCCAGCGTCTCAACGGGCCCCGCTTCGGTTTCACCGTCTTCACGGGTGACGTCGCTCGCTTCAGACAGGAAGTACAGAACAAGCAACCGCTCATTAGCCAGTTCGGGTGGCAGTTCGAGACCCAGATCGTCTCCACCCAGAGCGGGAACCAGGCTCTGATGGAGTGGATCATCCTGCTCGGTGGCCTGGAGCAGAGCGAACGCAATCTCTCCCTGTCGTGGATGGCCGGATACCGGTTACCCAACGGCCTCGAACTCGGCGTCGGTCCGAATATCAGCGTGCGTCCGGCGGAAGATCCCGAAAAAACGATCGCGTCCACGACTTCGATGGTCGTAGCCGGCGGCGCGACCCTACCCTTCGGAGAGCTCTATATACCGCTCAACCTCGCGGTCGCCTTTGCCGAAGGGGGACCTCGCCTGACCACGCTCATCGGATGGATCATCGGGTGAGCAGCACCTCCCGAGTCGTGCCTCAGCCTCGCTGGCCGGATACCGGGTCAGCGAGGCGTCCGACGCAGGGTGCATACCTTCCCGCCGATCAGCAGCAACCCTCCGGACCACACACCGGGCCTGCCGCCTCTGTCGTGACGTCGTAGTCGAGGCCTTTCGTCTCCCGAGGGTGCCGGGGCACCGCGCGGGTGCAATCGAAGAGCGCGGCCTCGTCCAGCGGAATGTCGTTGAGCGGCTCAACGACGTCGAAGTGCTCGGCATACGGTTCACGCGTGTAGATCCCGAAGGTCTTGTCGCACACCGCCGCCCTCTGACCCCGGACCAGTCGGTGGCCGTCATCATCGAGGACTTCCCTGAACGGTCCTTTGTAGATGACCGCCTGCTTCCTCTCGAAACACGGCCCCTCCTTCCCCTTGAAAGCCTCGACCGTCATCGAGCGGAACTCGAGGCCCTCGACGGTGCGCCACGGCTCGGCCTGGCGGACGAGGATCCGAACCCCGTAAAAGCCCGCATCGACGAACGCGTCGAGGAAGCCTGCTTCCGTCAGCGCCCCGGAGATGCATCCGCTCCAGAGTTCAGGATCGCGCCGCATGGGCTCCAGCACGAGCTCGTCACTGACGATGTCTGAAATCACGGCACGTCCGCCCTTCCGAAGCACCCGGAATATTTCAGAGAAAAGCGTCGGCTTGTCTCGTCCGTCGACCAGATTCAACACGCAATTCGAGACGACGACGTCCACGCTGTCCGATTCGATCATCGGCTCGATGCGACGCAGATCATCTCCCAACGCCTGCGCGGCGAAGAGACCCTCGACATCCGTCACCGGGTCTGCGGCGAGGACCGCCTCCAGCCGGTCCAGATCCAACGCCAGATCCTGAATTCGACCCCGCCGGAATTCGACGTTCGCGTACCCGACTCGCTCAGCCACCGTGGGGGCGTTTCGGCGCGCCACATCGAGCATCTCGGTCGTCATGTCGACACCGATCACTCGCCCGCTCGCACCCACCACCTGCGACGCGATGAAGCAGATCTTCCCGGTGCCGCTCCCGAGGTCGAGGACGGTCTCGCCCTCCTTCAGATACCGGCTGGGATCCCCGCATCCGTAGTCCCGCTCGATGACTTCGTCAGGGATGGCCTCCAGGTAGCGTGGGTCGTAGTCGACGGGGCAGCAGAGTTCGTCGACGCGCTGGCCCGCACCTTCCGCGTAGGCATCCCGCACCGCGGACTCGACGTTCAGAGAGGACATGGGGCCCTGATGATGGAGTGATCGGCTTCGGGAGAAGCCACGAATGTGTATCCGCAGTTCCCGATGGGGCCGCACCATACGCAGAGGGGGAGGAGCGGCCACGGCCACTCCTCCCCCTCCTCAGTGCTGAG